>CAKZKB010000530.1 GCA_937121005.1 uncultured cyanobacterium
TTTCCTAGGGTCGGATCTAGTTTGGGAACGCGAGCGTGCCGGACGCGAACTTCGCGATCGCTGAGGGTTTTTGTCAACACATCGTACAGTTGCGATGGCTTTAAAGGTTTGTGCAACCATGCAGCAAAGTTGAGGCGATCGTTGCCCGCCGTTCCCCCAATGGAAGTAATCATTACCAAGGGCAAATTCCCCGCCGCTTGCAGTTGGCGAATTTCTTGCGCCAGCATTCGTCCGTCCATTTCTGGCATTTGCATATCTAACAACGCCACATCAAAAGGTCGCCCCGATCGCAACACTTCCAATGCTGCCTTTCCTGACTCCACCGCACAAGGAATCATCCCCCACTTTTCTGTTTGCAGTTCCAACAAACGGCGGTTAGTCGGATTATCGTCAACGATCAGCACTTGTCGTCCCCGCAATTGCGGTTGAAAGGGGTTTAAATAGACCAACGGCGGACTGGGAGCGCTGGGCGCACAAAGGGTAAAATAAAATGTCGCTCCGATCGCCCTTTTACTACTGACTTGAAAATCAACTGGCGGATTTCCCCCGATCGCACTGCGACTTTCGACCCACATTTGTCCGCCCATCATTTCTGCTAAGCGCTTGCTAATGGCTAACCCCAAACCCGTTCCTCCATATTGACGGGTGGTAGAGGCATCTGCTTGCGAAAAAGAACGAAACAATCGATTCATGCGATCGGCTTCGATGCCAATTCCCGTATCTTTGACGGCGAAAAGTAAGGTGACTGGAGAGTTGCTGTCGCTTTCTGGTGTTTGGTTATTGGGAACAGGTAATGAGTGTTCGCTTTTTTCTTCCGGGGCAGTTACCGATTGAGAATTACTAGCAAACCGAGCAATTTTGACTTCTACTAATACTTCGCCACGATTGGTAAATTTAACCGCATTGCTCAACAAGTTGACCAAAATTTGCCGGATGCGGGTGACATCGCCGAAAATGGCTCTAGGAACGTTATCGTCAATGGAGTAAGCCAGTTCCAGACCTTTACTTGCTGCTTTGGAAGCCAGCAAATCGAGGGCTTCTTCGATGCAGTTGTGAAGGTTAAAGGGTTGGTTTTCGAGATCGAGTTTGCCTGCTTAAATTTTAGAAAAGTCGAGAATATCGTTAATTAATGTTAGCAAACTGTCACCGCTATGACGGATAGTTTCGACAAATTCTTCTTGATCGATGTCGAGTTTTGTATCGAGCAGGAGGCTGGTCATACCGATAATGGCATTCATCGGCGTGCGGATTTCGTGGCTCATGTTGGCCAGAAATTCCGATTTCGTGCGGCTGGCCGATCGCGCTTCTTGCAATGCCGCATCCAGTTGAGTATTTTGTGTTTCCAGGCGGTGGGTAATGCGGTCTTGTTCTTGACGCGATCGCTCCAGTTCGTCCATGTGTTTTTGCAGGTGTTTCACGGCTGGATGAAACACAAACACGGACTCGAACAGCAACACAATTAAAATGATGGCGACCAATGCGGTGGTCATCTTAGTGAGCGCATCGACTCGCGCTCTGGCCTGCGCGTCGTACTCAAATACGATCGCGTCCATGCCCTCTAAAAAAGCAGCTTCATTGGCTAAAATGGGTGCGGTTGCTGCTAAAATATACTCGCGATCGACTTCCAATTCGGCTCGCACTCGTGCCGCCAATTCTCGTGCGGCGGCCACCATGGTGCGATGTTCGTCATTAATGTCGGCAAACATGGCCAGCAATTGGGGATCTTCCGTACCGGGAAGGCCCAATTCGGCATCGCCGTAGAGTAAGCCTCGGTGCGATCGCTGCCAGAGGGCCAGTACACTTTCCAATTCTTCCAGGCGATCGATCCGTTCTTGGCGCGATTGTGCCAGTTCGATGGCCAGAGCGGCTTTGCTCAGGCGTTGGCTGAGCATTCGCTGGCGGCCGGCGATGTTGACGACGCGGGAGTCGGCGGCTTGGCGAGCCAGCGATCGTCGCACTAAAGCATGGCCCCAAACCGAAATCGCGGCAATGGCACTCAGCGCGGCAACATAGAGGATGGTGAGACGGCGGGTGGATGACATGAGTGGCAGCCAATGATAAAAGAATGTTCTGCCTTGCCTTTATTATGACCCGAAATTGGAAATTGTAGGGATCGACCGCTTCGCGGAATTCAAAATTCTGAATTCTGAATTCTGAATTCTGAATTTAGATCGCTAAGTCTGAGGCCGGGAGCTTATGCAGATGCTTGAGGACGCTGAGCGGCCTGCCCCGAGGCGAGGGAGAACAAATGACCTCACGCTGCCTTATCAAAGATATTGGCGATCGTAAATCGAGCTAATGTAAAAATTTGTTAAAACTGTGTCATAATCGTTAGTAACGACACAAATTGATTGCCGTTCGCTCGCACAGGAGGTTCTCCTATGGTTGTCGCCACCGCACCGACACAACGCCGCCTCACCATGCAGGTAGAAGAAGTCGCCGCCGACACCACTGCGATCCGTTCCCTCGACTGGGATCGCGATCGCTTCGATATCGAATTCGGTCTCCAAAACGGCACGACTTACAATTCGTATATCGTTCGCGGCGAGAAAGTGGCTCTTGTCGATACCTCCCACGAAAAATTTCGCCAACTCTATCTCGATACGCTCGCGGGACTCATCGACCCCCAAGACATCGATTATATCATTATCAGCCACACCGAACCGGATCATAGTGGTTTGGTCAAAGATGTGTTAAAAATGGCTCCCAATGCCACAGTGGTTGGGGCAAAAGTGGCCATTCAGTTTTTAGAGAATTTGGTGCACGAACCCTTCGATCGCCAAGTGGTAAAAAATGGCGATACCCTCGATATTGGCAACGGTCACGTCTTTGAATTTGTCAACGCGCCAAACCTTCACTGGCCCGATACTATCTTCAGTTACGACTCGAAGACGCAGCTACTGTTTACCTGCGATGCGTTTGGGATGCACTACTGTTCCGACCAGCTGTACGATGAAGATCTGAGCAAAATTGAAGCGGATTTTCGCTTTTATTACGAATGTTTGATGGCCCCCAACGCGCGATCGGTTTTGTCTGCCATGAAGCGCATGGATAAGTTAGGAGAAGTGCGCGTCGTCGCCACCGGACACGGGCCGTTGTTGTATTATAATGTCGGCGAACTGACGGGTCGCTACCGTCGCTGGAGCCAAGAACAAGCCAAAGCCGATACCACCGTTGCGGTATTTTATGTCTCCGACTATGGCTACAGCGATCGCATTTCTCAGGCGATCGCGCGGGGAATTACCAAAACCGGAGTCGCCGTAGAAATGATGGATTTAAAATCAGCTGACCCCCAAGATGTCACCGAACTGGTGAGTCATGCGGCGGGAATTGTCATCGGTACGCCTCCAGCTTCAGGTAAAGTGGCAACCGAAGCCTTAGATGCTTTGGGAACTATCATCGCTGCGGCCAAAGATAAACAGGCGATCGGCGTTTTTGAGTGCTACGGTGGCGACGACGAACCCATCGATACTCTACTTGGCAAGTTCCGCGACTTAGGTTTGAAACCCGGCTTTTCCCCCATTCGCGTCAAGGATACGCCAACGGAACAAACCTATCAACTCTGCGAAGAAGCAGGGACGGATATGGGTCAACTGCTGAACCAAAAAGATGCCATCAAAAAGATGAAGTCCCTCGATAGCGATCTCGACAAAGCCTTGGGACGCATTAGCGGCGGACTCTATATTATCACGGCCAAAAAAGGCGAAGTTGCCAGCGCCATGCTCGCCTCTTGGGTGACGCAAGCCAGCTTTGAACCCATCGGGTTTACCATTGCAGTGGCTAAAGATCGGGCGATCGAGTCCTTGATGCAAGTGGGAGATACCTTCGTTCTCAATGTCTTAGAAGAAGGCAACTATCAAGGCTTAATGAAGCATTTCTTAAAGCGATTCCCTCCCGGTGCCGATCGCTTTGAAGGGGTGAAAACCCAATCGGCCCAAAATGGCTCTCCTATCTTAACAGATGCGTTAGCCTACATGGAATGTACGGTTGTCAGCCGCATGGAATGTAGCGACCATTGGATTGTTTACTCGAAAGTAGACGCAGGTCGCGTGTCGAAAGCCGACGGAATGACCGCAGCACATCACCGCAAAGTTGGCAACCATTATTAAATTCCCCGTAACCATTCAGGTGTCCGATCGTAAACGAGTGTAGAAACCCGGTTTCTGGCAGATCTCCAGATAAAATTCGAGTCTATCCTTTGAGAAACCGGGTTTCTTGCTTGACCTGAACGATCGCGATTTCACCCCTTAATTAAGGTGGTAGGGGAGATCTCCCACAACACTGATGTTTGTTTGACCTGCATCTTGCTCGCTTCTCGACAATCTGGTACGATCGCACTATCGGATTGTCTGCTGTCCTTTATCGAGGTAAACTCAGGTGTAACTCTATGTAGCAACAGGTGTGAGGATGCCGGAACAACCTGACGATCTAGCTCGATCTTCGCCTTCAGATTTACCTTCGTCTTCCGAAGAGTACAAAGATGCACTTCTGATAGACATTGAATCTCGTCTAGCCAATGCCAAAAACTCCGATGAGGCTGTATTTTGGTTAAGAGTGCGATCGGAATTGATTCAGCAAAACGTAAGTTTAGTGCAACAACGTCAGGAGATTATTCAACAAAATGAGATTGTTAAGAATGGCGAACAAAGGCGTAATGAGATTGCCAAGGACGGCCAACAAAAGCGTTACATAGAAAAATTTAAGTTGTTTCGGAGGACAGGAATATCTGTGTCAGCTTTAATTCTTGGCACAGTTGCCATTAGTAGTGGTGCTATTTGGCCAGGGTTGGTAATTTTAGGAGTTGCCTTTTACGAAGTGGCTCCTGATTATGTAAAAGCAAGATTTCCTGGCAAGTCTAAAGAAGAAGAAACTGACGAGGACAAAGAAGATGGCTAAGCCTTCGATTGCATCTCCAATATGGCGTAGTTTGATGACTGGGGTCTTTTTCGCTCTAGTCACAGCTTCTTCGATTTTTATTGCGTGGAAAATTGGCGAGTCTTCTCAAATCAGCCAAGCATTAGCTTTGATTGCTGGAATGACAGCAATGGCAACTTTAAGTGCATTTAATCAATTTCGGCAAAGTGCTTTAGAAGCTGATTTAAATCTAACTAATAATAATAAAGGCGAAGATGAAAAATTGCAATTACTGGATGAACAATTGCAATTACTGAAGAACGCAATCCGTGACTTGGCTCAACCTCCTAAACATGATATACGTGGTTCAAAGTTTGTAGGTGGAGTCAGTCGGTTTCCTGTTGCCGAGCGTACCTTTATACAGCAAGACAAAGATCGACTTCCCTGGAATTTGAGTCCGGAAAATTTAATTGAGCTAGATAAGTCTTTAGCTTTAGCAAGTTTGCGTTTAGATCTGGAAGAGGAGATAAGGAGAGTTGCTTTCATCTCTTCTATACGAGATTCTGAATCTATTTTGGAGGTGGCGATCGAGTTAGCAAAATTGTCCAAACTTCCTCAAAAGTCACTTGAAGAGTTGTCCGAAGTTGTCCGAGTTTGTCACCAAGCGACTCATGGCGAAGACGTTTCCGAAGAACTCGCACGTCAGACGATCGCCACCGGGCAAGAATTATTAAAAACCATTCGTTCCGCGTCTAAAATTGAACTCACCGAGGTATCCGAACCATGACGACTGAAACTCAAATCAAACCCCGCGACGTACAAACCCTGCAAATTGCTGAAGACACGATCGCCATTCGATCGCGCAGTTGGGGACGACTCCGCTTCGAGATCGAATACGCCTTACAAAAAGGAACCACCGCCAATTCTTATCTGATCCAAGGTAACAAAACTGCCATTATCGATCCGCCGGGAGAGTCGTTTACCGAAATTTATCTCGAAGCCTTGCAAAAGCGCATCGACTTTGATAAAATCGACTTTATCGTCTGCGGTCACGTCAACCCCAACCGGGCCGAAACCCTAAAAGCGCTGATCGATCGCGCTCCACAAGCGACGATCGCCTGTTCTAATCCGGCCGCGATCGCCTTACGTTCTCTCATCGACGATCGCGAAGTCAACATCAAAGTCATGCGGGGAGAAGAAACCCTCAACTTAGGGAAAGGACACCGCCTGCTATTCGTCCCCGTCCCCACGCCACGCTGGCCCGACGAACTTTGTAGCTACGACCCCAAAACCCAAGTTTTATTTACTGACAAATTCTTTGGCTGTCACGTTTGCGGCGACCAAGTATTCGACGAAGGTTGGACAGTTTACAGCGACGATCGCCGCTACTATTTCGATTGTCTCATGGCTCCCAACGCCGCACAAGTGGAAACGGCCCTCGATCGCCTCGAAGCCATGCCACCGGCCCGGTTCTACGCACCCAATCACGGCCCGATGGTACGCGATGGAATGCAGGAATTAACCGCATTATACCACCAGTGGAGCAAAGAGCAAAAAACGCAAGATCTCTCAGTGGCGATGATATTTGCCTCCGCCTATGGTAACACGGGAACCGTCGCCGCCGCGATCGCCCGAGGGATTAGCAAAGCCGGAGTCCGAGTAGACTCCATTAACGCCGAAGTCGCCGACCCCAACGAAGTTCAAGCGGCGGTGGAAAAGTCCTCCGGTTTTATTATCGGTTCGCCAACATTGGGAGGACACGCACCCACGCAGATCCAAACCGCTTTAGGAATTGTTTTGTCCACCGCATCTAAAAACCAACTGGCCGGCGTGTTTGGGTCTTTCGGTTGGAGTGGGGAAGCGATCGACTTGTTAGAAAGCAAGCTGCAAGATGCCGGATTTAAACTCGGTTTTGAACCCATTCGCGTCAAGTTCAAACCCACCGATGTCACCTTACAATACTGCGAAGAAGTGGGAACGGATTTCGCACAGGCGTTGAAGCGAACTAAAAAAGTTCGTCCCGCCGCTAAACCTGCAAATACCACAGAACAAGCGGTCGGTCGCATTGTCGGTTCTCTATCAGTTGTGACAGCCAAACAAGGTGACGTTAGCAGTGCGATGCTGGCTTCTTGGGTATCGCAAGCCACATTTAACCCACCGGGTTTAACGGTTGCAGTGGCTAAAGATCGGGCCATCGAATCTTTATTGCATCCCGGCGGTCATTTCGTACTCAATCTATTACCGGAAGGCGATCGCATTTCCAAGCATTTTATGAAGCGATTTGCACCGGGTGAAGATCGCTTAGAAGGCATAGAAATCGATACAGCTAACAACGGTTGTGCGGTCTTAAAAGAGGGACTGGCTTATCTCGAATGCACCGTCGAGAACCGGATGGAATGCGGCGATCATTGGCTGGTTTACGGTGTCGCGGAAGCGGGTAATGTCCTGAAACCGGAGAAGAAAACAGCCGTTCACCATCGCAAGTCCGGCAATCATTATTAGTTTTGGTAGGGTGGGCATTGCCCACCTTACTTACAAGAGTGTAGGTTGGGTTGAAGCATGAAAACCCAACAACCGCGCATTGATGGCGTTGGGTATTCGTTCCTCTACCCAACCTACGAGATTGCTGGGCGGGCGAAGCATTCACCATGTTTAGTTATCGGTAGAATCGTTCGTTAACTTCTGTGAATGCTTCGCCCCTACAAATACCGTAACTGTTCTACCGGATCTGACATGACAAGGGTAAATCCACCGTATCCTGACCTTGCCAGTCTGCAATCTAATATGATAAGGTTAGAAGATGCAAGCAAAACACCAATGAAAAATCATAAAACAACGATTATTTATCGAGCAGATAGCCTTTCTGCGCCTGGATGGGAAGAGCGTCAATTGATGCCATCGGGATCGATTACTGATATTTTAGCACAGACTTGGAGTTTTTCCGATCGCGTTCCCAAAGTCGGCGATCGCGTTCGCGAATACCTGCAAACAGGGGAACTCCAACAAGTAACGCACGGACGAGAAGGAGATTGGATCGTCGATCGCGTTTCTCATTTTTCCTCTGAGGATACAGAGGAATGCGTCATCATTTGCGACTGTCAGTTTAAACCCATCGCCTCTGAATGGGAAGAATTGGATCGCCAAGATATCAAAGAAACTGCGATCGCCTAAACTTCTAACATGAATGACAACAGAGAAACAGCTAAATCTCAACTCCGATGCGATCGCGTTAGCGTGGCCCGTCGCATCGGTAAAGGGTATAGTTTGCGCGATGTTTCTTTTGAAGTCAAAAATGGCGATCGCGTTTCGATAGTAGGCGCAACCGGATCGGGAAAAACCCTGTTGCTGCGACTTATTTCCCGCCTCGATACTTTCACAGCAGGCACGATCTCCTGGGAAAATTGCGATATTTCTCAATACCCGATCCGCCAATGGCGACGCGAAGCTGTTCTCGTCCAACGCGA
>CAKZKB010000531.1 GCA_937121005.1 uncultured cyanobacterium
AGCCGAGCCTATCGGTAGATACCAGCCCCCGGCTAAGCGCCAGAGGTATTGCTCATTGCTCATTGCTCATTGAAATGGCTCTTATCGTTCAAAAATACGGCGGTACGTCGGTCGGGACAACCGATCGCCTTAAAGCAGTGGCCGCACGAGTGGCAAAAACAGCCAGCCAAGGCGATCGCGTCGTGGTGGTGGTTTCAGCTATGGGCAAAAGCACCGATACCCTGGTGAAACTGGCCGGCGAAATCTCGGCCAAACCCAGTCGCCGGGAAATGGATATGCTGCTATCGACAGGGGAACAAGTGTCGATCGCCCTGTTAAGCATGGCCCTCCACGAACTGGGCCAGGATGCCATTTCCATGACTGGGGCGCAAGTCGGCATCGTCACCGAAGCGGCCTACAGTCGGGCTAGGATTCTCGAAATCCAAACCGATCGCCTCGATCGCCACCTCAACGAGGGTAAAGTCGTCGTCGTAGCGGGGTTCCAAGGCATCAGCACCGACGAACCCTCCGAAATTACCACCCTGGGACGGGGGGGATCGGACACCTCCGCCGTGGCCCTGGCCGCCGCCCTGAAAGCCGATCGCTGCGAGATCTATACTGACGTACCGGGGATCCTCAGTGCCGACCCTCGGGCCTGTCCCGATGCCCGGTTGATGACCGAAATTACCAGCGATGAAATGCTGGAACTGGCCAACTTGGGGGCTAAAGTGCTGCACCCCAGGGCCGTGGAAATTGCCCGCAACTACGGCATCCCCCTAGTGGTGCGATCGAGTTGGACGGACGAACCCGGAACCCGCGTCGTCTCTGGGGTTCCCGTCACCCGGCCCCTGCGGGGGTTAGAATTGGTGCATCCGGTCGATGCAGTGAAACTGGAGGGCGATCGCGCTAAAGTCTCCTTGCTGCGGGTTCCCGACTGTCCGGGGGTGGCGGAAAAACTGTTTGCCGCGATCGCGTCCGAAAATATCGATGTAGACGCGATCGTCCAGTCGATCCACGATGGTAATACCAACGACATCGCCTTTACCGTGCGGCGGGCCGATCGCGATCGCGCCTGCGCCGTGGCCGAAGCCCTGGCCCCCAACTTGGGCAATGTCGGATCGATCTCTAGTACCGCCGAAGTCCTCACCGACAGTAGCATCGCCCAGATTAGCATTGTCGGAGCCGGAATGGTGGGCCAAGCCGGAGTCGCCGCCCGGATGTTCTCGACCCTGGCCGCCGCCGGAGTTAACATTCAAATGATTACCACGTCCGAGGTCAAAATTGGCTGTCTGATTGCGGCCGAAGACGGCGATCGCGCGGCCGCGGCCCTGTGTCAAGCCTTCGAGACGACTTTGGTGACAGAAGACGCGATCGCTGACAGCATCGCCGATTTGCCCGTGCGCGGCGTGGCCCTCGACTCCCAACAGGCCCGCCTCGTCCTCCGCCAGGTTCCCGATCGCCCCGGCATGGCGGCCCACTTATTTCAAGCCCTGGCCGACGACGGGATCAGCGTCGATACCATCGTCCAATCCGAGCGATCGCAGCCCATAGACGGCATTTTGCGCCGCGACATCGCCTTTACCGTCGCCCGTGCCGATGCCGAAGCCGCCCGCCAAATTTTGTCGCCCTTAGTGCGAGAATTAGGCTGTAGCGACGCGATCGCCATTCAAAACGTCGCCAAAGTCAGCGCCGTCGGTGCGGGGATGGCCGGCCATCCCGGTGTCGCCGCCCGGATGTTTGAGGCCCTAGCCGATCGCCAAATTAACATTCAATCGATTTCCACCTCCGATATCAAAATCAGTTGCGTCATCGACAGCGATCGCGCGATCGAGGCCTTGCAAGCGGTTCATCAGGCCTTTGGGCTAGGAGTTGGGGGTTTAGGGGTTTAGGGGTTTAGGGGATTGGGGGATTGGGGGATTAGGGGGAAATTAATATTCATCCTTCATCCTTCATCCTTCATCCTTTCAAAGAGCTAAAATCGTAGACGGGGCGATCTGCCTTGGGAGATAGACCGTCAGGGGCCGGGCAACAGCCAGTTTCTTGCATCGCCGCACGCACCGGGTAACTCGCAACATGAAACTGAGGAAAAAAACTGTTTATATTATTGGCACGGCGTTGGTGGCCCTGAACGTGGTCTTGTACGCCGTCTCCTCGCTGGTGCTGTTGCAGGACTTCGGGCGCTTGGAGGAACGCTTCGCGCGTCAAGATGTCGATCGCGCCGCCGATGCCATCGAAGCCGAACTCACCAACCTCAACGCCACGGCCCAAGATTATGCCGAGTGGGACGACACCTACGAGTACGTTATCAATCCCAATCCCGACTACGTGGAATCGAACCTGCTCGACTCCACATTTTCTTACCTGCGGCTGAACCTATGGCTGATTTTCGATGCGGAAGGCAACCTCATCTTCAGTAAAGGATACGACTTGCACGAAGACGACCCCGTTGCCAACATCGATCGCGCCATCGCCGAAGTGCGATCGCACGCGCCCCTTTTTACCCACGAAGATACCATTGATGCGGAAGTCGGGATTATTTCCATGCCCGAGGGGCCGTTAATGGTGGCTTCGCGGCCCATCGTTACTAGCGATGCCCGCGGCCCCATTCGCGGTACCTTAGTTGTGGGACGCTATCTCAACGACAGCGAACTCGATCGCCTCTCAGAACTCTCCCAACTGTCCCTCGACCTGTTCGAGCTCGATAGCGATCTGGTTCTCCCCGACGTGGAAGCGGCGCGATCGCGCTTTGAAGAAACCGACAGCGACACGCCTCTGGTGGGCCCCATGGAGGGAGCCTTCGATCGCCTGGCCGGATACATCCCCCTCAAAGATATCTACGGCGAACCGGCCTTCTTGCTGCGAGCCGACTTTCCCCGTACTATCTACTGGCAAGGGCAAGCCAGCGTCCGCTACTTTACCCTACTTCTGTTTCTCGTGGGGCTGGCCTTCGGCGGTATTACCCTGCTGTTACTGGAAAAATTCGTCCTCTCGCGCCTGTCGCGACTGAGTAAAGATGTCAGCGCCGTCGGTCAGTACGGCGATCTGTCGATGCGCGTGGCCGTCTCTGGAAACGACGAACTGGCCAGCCTCGGGCAAACCATCAACCAAATGCTCGGCGACTTAGGGCGATCGCAAGCCGAACTCCGCGCCACTGAAGAACGCTATCGGTTGATGGCCGAAAACTCCACCGACTTGATCGCCCGCCTCAGCCCCAAAGGCCGCTTCCTGTACGCCTCTCCCGCATCAGAATTGCTCCTCGGTTACACCCCCGAAGAACTGGTCGGCCGGCAAGCGATCGAACTGATCCATCCCGACGATCTCGACATCTTCGATCGCCCCACCGGACAAACTGCGTCCCCGGAAGTGACCCGCACCCTCTGTTACCGCATCCAGCACCAAGACAGTCGCTACGTCTGGTTTGAAACCACCACGCGGGCCGTGCGCGATCCCGACGGGAAGCGCATTCGCGAAATCGTTGCCGTTTCCCGCGACATCACCGAACGCAAACTGGCCGAAGAAGACCTGCGCCAAAGCGAAGCCGTGATGCGGGCGTTGTACGCCGTCATTGCCGAGCGCGACCTTACCTTTGCCGAACGCCTGCACGGGATTTTAGCATTGGGTTGCCATCGCTTGGGAATGCCGATCGGTTTGCTGTCGCATATCGAAGGCGATCGCTTTGAAGTGGAAGCCGCTCAATGTCCCGATCGCTCCTTGCGATCGGGGGATGCCTTTACTCTGGGGCAAACCTACTGTCACCATACAATCCAATCGGCCGATCCGCTTTACTTCGAGTTTCTGATGGTGTCGGGACTGGGACGGGCCCCCACTTACGGTTCGGTGGAAGTCGAAGCCTATATCGGCACGCGGGTGGTGGTAGACGGTCAGGTGTACGGAACCCTCTGTTTCCTGCACGAAGAACCGTTAGAAGAACCGTTTAAGGCGGTTGATAAAGAACTGCTCAAACTCATGGCGCAGTGGATCGGCGTGGAAATCGAACGGCAAAAAGCCGCCGCCGACCTCGCTGCGGCCCGCGATCGCGCCCTGGCTGCCACCCAAGCCAAAAGCGAATTTTTGGCCATGATGAGCCACGAAATTCGCACTCCCATGAATGCGGTAATCGGCATGACGGGTTTGCTTCTCGATACTCGCTTGACTGTCGAACAGCGCGATTTTGTCAGCACCATTCGCAGCAGCAGCGACGCTTTGCTGGCGATTATTAACGATATTCTCGACTTTTCTAAAATCGAATCGGGCAAACTGGAATTAGAATACCAGCCGTTTTCCCTGCGATCGTGCGTCGAAGAATCTCTCGATCTGCTGGCTTCTAAGGCTGGAGAAAAGGGTTTGGAACTGGCTTATCTCGCCGATCCCAAAGTTCCTCCGGGGTTGAGTGGCGATGTCACTCGCATTCGCCAAATTTTAGTCAATCTCCTCAGCAATGCGGTCAAGTTTACCAGCCAAGGAGAAGTGGTGGTCGAAGTGAAAGTGGCGCATTTTGAAGGGGACAGTCGATCGGTTGTTAGTGAGGCAGAAGAGGGCGACAACGAACCCTTACCCGCGACCGACGACCAAACTCCTATAACCTTACTGTTCGCGGTTAAAGATACGGGAATTGGCATCCCGCCCGATCGCATGGATCGCCTGTTCCAATCCTTTTCACAAGTAGATGCGTCCACCACTCGTCAATACGGCGGTACGGGTTTGGGGTTAGCAATTAGCAAGCGCTTGTCCGAATTGATGGGCGGACAAATGTGGGTCGAAAGTAACGGTGCAGTGGCGGGAAATCCCCCAGAAGACTATGAAATTAAAAGTACCACCGAGACTCCCGGTTCGACCTTTTTGTTTACGATCGCGGCCTGTCCGTCTCCCAGTCCTGTCCCGGCGACGTTGCAAGAATGCGTCCCGGAACTGTCAGGAAAACGCTTGTTAGTCGTAGACGATAACCCCACCAATCGCAAAATCTTGACCTTACAAGCGCGATCGTGGGGAATGGAAGTCGAGGCGGCGGCGAATGGCGAGGAAGCCCTCTCTCAAATCGAGAAAAACACTTTCGATCTGGCCATTTTGGATATGCAAATGCCAGAAATGGATGGCGTGGATTTAGCCGATCGCATTCGATCGCAATTCGGCGATCGCGCTCCCATGTTAGTCATGCTAACCTCTTTAGGGGCATCGCCAAGCGAATTCAAGCACCGCCATACCAGTTTTGCAGCCTTTCTCAACAAACCCATCAAGCAATCGCAACTCTACAATATCTTGATGGGGGCGCTGTCAGGAAAACCCGTATTTGCCGAGTCTTTGTCGTCGGAAGCGTCGCGTTTTGACTCGACCATGGCGCGACGGTTCCCATTGCGAATTTTGCTTGCAGAAGATCATCCTGTCAACCAGAAGGTGGCGTTGCAAACTCTCAGCCGTTTGGGGTATCGTGCTGAGGTGGCTAACGACGGTCGCGAAGCAGTAGAAGCAGTGCGCCGCCAACCCTACGATGTGGTATTGATGGACGTACAAATGCCACAAATGGACGGTTTGGAGGCTTCTCGGCAAATTCGTCGCGCCATCCCCGAGGAGCGTCAACCTCATATTATCGCCTTGACGGCTAACGCCATGCAGGGCGATCGCGAGCAGTGTTTGGCCGCTGGAATGCAAGACTATATTAGCAAACCGATTCGCGTCGATGAGTTGGTACGGGCATTGCGCAATTGTACCGAAGAACAGGCTATTGACGAAGAGGAATTGGAACCGGAACCGCCACCCGAGGTGCACTTGGGACGGTTGAACGGCCAGCCGTCTATTTTAGATGCTAAGATGTTACAGAACTTGCGCGAAATTGAAATTTTAGGCGAGACGATCGACTTGTATTTAGGCGAGTCGCCGAAATTGCTTCGTCGCATTCGAGACGCACAAAAAGCGCAAGATGTAGACGAACTCAAAGATGCGGCTCATTCTCTCAAGTCTACCAGTGCGGCGTTGGGAGCGTTTTCGCTCTCTGAAGTCAGCAAGCAGTTGGAGGAAATGGGGCGATCGGGGGACATTTCCGGGTCGAAGGAACTCAGCCAGCGCGTCTTTTCTGAATACGAAAAGGCGAAGGCGGCGCTGTTAATCGAACGGGAAACCTGCGAAGATGAGGTAGAGTTGTGAAGGTGATGGCGCGATCAACATTTTTGGCAGTGCAGATCGCGATCGCACAGTGGTTTATCGCACAGTGGGTTTCGGTGGTTTTTGCCGCACCGACGCAGGTGGTTCCCTATCCAGTACGGTTGGTTCCCAATCAACCCAACTGTTTGATTCTAAATCCCAGTTTAGCACAGAGTTGGACGGAACAGGAAAAATATGTCAGCACGGTTTGGACGGCGAACGAACGATGGGTTTGGCAGCAGTTGTGCGTTGGCGAAGAAGCCAACCTTGCCGATTTTAATGCCGACGATCGCGGTTTGAGTTCCAATTTCGTGAAAACTATTTTTCTGCGGGAACCCTTTCGGAGTGCTTTACCCGAGAAAGTGACGATCGAGAATGCTGTATTTGCAGAAGATGTGGATCTGTCTTCGGCGGTTATCGATCGCGAGGTGCATTTTCAAAACTGCCAATTCGATCGAGATGTGAAATTATTTAAGGCGCGATTGGCGCATTCGATTTATTTTAGCGGTTCTCGGTTTCAGAAACGCTTGGCTTTGAATAACGCCATCGTCGGCGGTAGTTTGATTCTCGATCGTACCACATTCAATGTCAACTTTCTCGACTTTTTACAAGAAGACAACCACCAACCGATTGTCAATTTGTCCAGCATTCAAGTTGAGGACTCCGTGCGTCTTTCGGGGTTGCGTTTTCAGCAGTCTAGAGAAATCTTAACGAAAGTGAGGCCCCTAACCTTGTCGAGTGCTAGAATTGGCAACTCTGTGGATTTGAGAAACGCTCAATTGGTTGTCGATCGCGATCGCGTTAATTGGGAAGCAGTTGACTTATCCTCTATGCAAGTTGAAGACTCTATTATCGCAGACAATCGCACTCGCTTCTCCGAATTAAACCTAAAAAGCACCCGAGGTAAAAGTTGGATTTTGGAAGTTGATGAATTTCGCTTCAACTCTCTGCGAAATTTTGATGCCACTCGTTACTTCAAGTCTAGCAGTTCCTGGCTATTTGGTAGAGGGGAACCCCAACCCGAAATCCGAGCCCTAAATCTTCTGGCGATCGAACTGGGAAAGATTAATTTTGAAGATGCAGCGATAAAAAACTTCCAAGTGATTTTAGTCGGCGATCGCGAGCCATTGCGTTCGGTTTACTTTCAGAATCTACCACCTGCTAAAGTCGAATTAAGAGAGCGATCGCCCCAGCAACACTGCGTACTGCAACTCGATGGATTTCAGTATCAAAAAGCCAACGATGCCGGCTTTAAGTTTCTGATATTTTATCTCGAAGATGTTTTTAACCGCATCAAAAACAACAACTGCAATTCGGAACGATCGCAGTTAAATCAGTATAACGCGCTTTTGCAACCGTTCCAGCAAGCCGCGATCGTCGCCAGGGAAATGGGAAACTATCCCCTCGAAAAAGAATTACTCTACCGTCGCAAAAAACTCGAATTCTATATTGCTAAAGAACATGGCTTGTTTTGGCCGAGTCTTTCTCTGCGACTCAGCGATTTTGTCTACGGTTTTGGCTACTATCGTATTCGCGGACTGGGGTTCTTTGGAATTATTTGGCTGTTAGGGACTCTTTTAGCGAGCAAACAAATCCGCAAGCAGCAGTCTGATTTAATTCGGAAAGTTATCCGCGTGAGACGAAATGAGATCGCAGACGAACAAATTAAAACTCAAGATGACACACCTGGAAAACGACACTGCGGTAATGTCAGTTTTGACGATATTCGTCCCTATATCGACGCGATCGACAAAATTATATTTGACGGTCTCATTTTAGAAAATAGCACCCGAAAACCGAGAGTCTATATCAAATTTGCAGAACAATTTCGTCTCAAAGAAAAATTTCATTGCGCGATGGGTGCGCTGTCGCGGATCGCACCCAAAGAAAATCTGGGAGAACCTTACCTAGAAATCGACTTCAAAACTGATGCGATCTCCCAAGCGGAGGAAAAAATTTCTTACCTGGCGCGTGCTGCTGGCGCACGCAACCCAAACCATACTAAAGTGGGATTTTGCGAGAACTTTTTTCCCGATTCGGGGCTGTGGCTGGTGTATGCTGGAAACGGACAACAATACGCTCGTTCTCTCGATCGCGATCTACTATATCGTATTTCCGAAGGCGAACGCGGGTGGTTTGCCAACCAGATCGATCGCGAAGCATTCAAAAAAGCGTCCCTGTATAGCTTCGATATCTTGCTACCGATTATCGAACTCGATCCCCATCTCCATCACTTCATTTTTGATGGTTCTAGTGGATTTGCGCGACTTTATTTCTTGTTTCAAAAACTGATGGCGGCGGTTCTGGCGAGTATTTTGATTCCGATCTTGTTTGTGACGGGACTTTGATTTTCTCCCACCAGAGATGACTTGCAGTCATCCATCGGTAGCTGTAATTTCGTGGGGGTGGGTTTGGCAGGGGTCAAAGCCTGACGGGGACTGGGGTTGAGGGCGATCGCGCTGCGAAGCCGATGGATGACATCGCTGAAAGTCTCTCAGGGAAAGGATTTTGGACTTTTTTTGTTCTTGGGGGTTGACAGGGCAATGGCTGAAATGCCATAGTAGATGCAGATGGATGAAACCGAACCTCAAAAACCGCATAGCGACTACGTTTCAATTGGCGGGCCTCGCAACCTGCTATAATCCCTATGAGGGATTGAAACGTTAGCGTCAACAAAAGCAACAAGATTTCGGGTAGAACCTCGCAACCTGCTATAATCCCTATGAGGGATTGAAACCAGAGCCAAGCATCTTCATTGTATCCAGCCAACCCGCTCTCGCAACCTGCTATAATCCCTATGAGGGATTGAAACTCGTAATTAAACGAAACCTTAACACTTGCGCCGCCTCTCGCAACCTGCTATAATCCCTATGAGGGATTGAAACGGATATATTGAAGTCTACGCTTCCCTTTTTCTTGGAAGTACCCTCGCAACCTGCTATAATCCCTATGAGGGATTGAAACAGAGAGAGAGCCGAGATGGCCCGCTCTAAAAATGGCTTCCAAAAACTCGCAACCTGCTATAATCCCTTTTAGGGATTGAAACTCTGGATTGGTGGGAGATAACCACAGCAAGCGCGTACACCCCTCGCAACCTGCTATAATCCCTTTTAGGGATTGAAAGATACGGATAAAGGCTTCGGAAGCATCCCGTAACGCCTCGCAACCTGCTATAATCCCTTTTAGGGATTGAAACTTCGGGCGGTATTGTGGAAATCTTTTTCCGTTTGTGGACTCGCAACCTGCTATAATCCCTTTTAGGGATGAACTTGGAAATTAGTCTAACAAGCTACGAAGATTGTAGGTTGGGTTGAAGCATGAAAACCCTTTTACAACGCATCAACGCATCAACGAGCAACGAACAACGAACAACGGTTAAGAGGTGTTCGCCAGTACAGAGGTCTTAAATTCTGAACTCTGAACTCTGAACTCTGAATTGGAATGGCGTTGGGTATCGTTCCTCTACCCAACCTACGAA
>CAKZKB010000532.1 GCA_937121005.1 uncultured cyanobacterium
CGCCGCCAACTGGAGCGATCGACCCCTTTACAATTTTCCCCGCAAGAGAATTTAGCCGATCTGTTCGAGCAGTTGGCAGCTTGGCAACAACCGCCCTCAAAAGGGGACGACGGTTCGTTTCTACCCTTTTTATCTCAAAAACCGCCCTCAGTGGCCGATTTAGCCATGTTAGGCGACTTTTGGCTGCCCGAAGCCGTCGATCGCCAACTCCTGCAAGCCATAGACGCAGATCTGCTGTCTCCTCTCAGTAACGATCCCATCGACTGGAACGAGTTACTGCGGCGCGACGATCGCCTCTGGGGTGCGCCCTACCGTTGGGGGCCTTTGGTTATCGCCTACCGCACGGACAAATTTGCGACTCTGGGTTGGACTCCTTCCGACTGGGGGGATCTGTGGAAACCAGAACTGCGCCGCCGCATTTCCTTTCCCGATAGCGCCCGCGTTACCATTGGTACGGCGCTGAAACGGTTAGGCGCATCCTACAACAGCGAAAATTTAGATGCAGTGCCCGAACTGGAAGACACGCTGCGCCAACTGCAATCTCAGGTGAAATTGTACAGTTCCGATGCCTATTTGCCACCCTTGCTGTTGGGGGATACCTGGGCGGCGGTGGGTTGGTCGGCTGATGTGCTATCGTTACCTCAATATGGCAAAACCATTGGGGCGATCGTGCCGCGATCGGGAACAGCCCTGTGGGCCGATCTGTGGGTGCGTCCGGCGCAAGCAACAACCGAGTCGGAGTTGTGGCGAAAGTGGGTACAATTTTGTTGGCAACCAGAAATCGCAGCCCGTTTGTCGGTGTTGACGGGAGGGGCTTCTCCGGTATTGGCGGGGGTAGAGGGGGACGATCGCCCCGCCGGGTTGCAAAATCGCCCGGTATTGTATCCCGATCGCCAGGTTTTGCGGCGTAGTGAGTTTTTGTTACCCTTGTCCGATACCGCGATCGCCCAGTATTTAGATTTGTGGGTTGCCATGCGATCGGATCGAATCGCCTCTTAACCGTAAAATTCCCTTCTGCGTCTACCATGAACGTTCGCTTTTTGCCCGTCGTCATTGCCCTGTGCGTCCACAGTATCGCGATCGCGACTCCTGTTAGGGCGCAGGAAGATTCCCCGTGCGATCGTCCCGTCCTCTCCCGGTTGACCCGCCATAGAGTGGTTGCGGGTGAAACCCTCGACAGCATTGCCGATCGCTACGGTATCGAGCCGACCACGATCGTCGGTCTCAATTCTAACCTGCAAGGGAGCAATCGTGTCAGTCCCGGCCAAGAAATTTTAATCCCCCCCTTCGACGGAATTCGCGTCAACGTTCCGCCTGGGGCCACTTGGAACGATCTGGCCGCCCGCTACGGGGTGCGGGCCGATGTTTTGTTTGAGGTCAACGGCTGTCAAATGCCCGGTGACGTGGCGTTTATCCCCGGAACCAACTGGTCGCCGATCGAAAACGATACCCGTCCGGTGGCGCGATCGCAGCATCCTCTAGACGAGGGCAGCCCGGTGCTGTTAGGCTACGGTTGGGTGTTTCATCCCCCCAGCAACCGGGTGATTTTTCATAGCGGTTGGGACTTGGAAGCGGCGGTCGGTACGTCGGTACGGGCCACGGACGCGGGGACGGTGGCTTTCGCCGGACAGCAGGGAGTCTACGGAAATTTAATCGTCATCAACCACCAACACGGCCGCCAAACCCGCTACGCTCATTTAGAGACCATGGCGGTACGGGAGGGACAAGAAGTGCGATCGGGCCAGGTTATCGGGACAGTCGGCCAAACTGGGGAACCGGATATGGAAGCGGCCCACTTACACTTCGAGGTGCGATCGAATAGCGATCTCGGTTGGGTGGCCGAAGATCCGCGATCGTACTTGCGATAACCGCCCGGCCTCGATCGATGGCGCGTTTGTGTGGGAAGATAGTTAAGCTAGTCGAGCGCTGCTCTGTTTTCCCGGCGGCGAGTTCAGTTCCATATAGAGGAGAAAGAAGTCACTGATGAATGTAGGCGATCGCGTTCGCGTCAAAGAGTCGGTTACGGTTTACCATCATCCCGAGCATCGCAACGACCCCTTCGATCTCAAAGGTAGCGAAGGTGAAATTATTGCCATTGTCCGCGAGTGGCAAGGACGACCCGTTAGTGCTAATCTGCCTGTCTTGGTTCGGTTTAGCAAGCGATTTAAGGCTCATTTCCGGGACAACGAGGTTGAGGTTATTTCGAGTTAAACTTAAGGTTGGGGATGCGATCGCGCGTCCCTCTTTCTAGGATGCTATATTCTAAACGGGAAGTCGCGCAAAATATGCCAGCGGCCGCTATGATGTTCTAGGAGGGTTAGCCGATCGACGGTGAAATCTCGCTGAAACGATCGCGCTTCAAATTCTGGCCAGGCCACCTTAAAGGCTTTTTTGCTTAAATCTTTAAATGCGACCGTCATGTGGGGCGAAAACGAACGTCCCTCGTCGCGCGAATCGCGGATCTGCAAGCGATCGCCGAGAAAATAAACCAGTTCTTCGCGAATGCCCATCAATTCGGGGGTTTTAATAACGTTAACATAAATGACGCGCGGTGGGAAGGCACCAAACCCGCGCAAGCGCACGGTAAAAGAAGCGCGATCGCGCCCGAATTCTGTTAAGCTGTTCTCGACAATGCCAATATTTTCTTCTGGGTAGCGAAATGGAGGATAGAGGGTGATATGCGGAGGCGATCGTAGGGCGTGGACAGCGTTATGGCGATCGGCAAACTGTTGTTTGCAGCGCGTCACCTCCTCGGCAATATCCGATGGGGGTAACAAGGCGATAAAATAGAGTCTCTCCATCGAGAACCTCATTCTAGCTGCTGGTGGGGACGATCGCGCTACCGCGATCCTATTATACCATTTTCCGAAAATTGTAGGGGCGATTCGCGAATCGCCCCTACTTCGGATTGGGCAAACGCCGTTTGCCCCTACATAGACGTTTCCATGCGTTGCATTAATTCTGGAAATTGGTATTAGAAGCCAGGGGAGGAAAACCTCGACGATTCTTATTTTTTGTGCTCCACTTCGATAACCGTATGGACGTTCCCGCGTGGAGAAAAATCGGCTTTTACCTTCAGTTCCAACGGATCGGACGCTGCCACAAGATCGTCTAAAATTTGGTTGGCTGCTTCTTCGTGGGAAATGCAGCGATCGCGGTAACTGTTAATATACAGCTTGATGGCTTTGAGTTCGACAACGCGATCGTCGGGAATGTAACTGACGTAAATGGTAGCAAAGTCGGGATAGCCGGAAAAGGGACATTTACAAGTGAATTCCGGTAAGGTAATGTTAATGGTATAGCGTCGCCCCACGCGCGGGTTAGGGAAGGTAATCAATTCCCCTGCCTCGATTTGGCGTTCGCCGTATTTCATCTCGGTATCCGTGTCAGTTTGAGAAACAGTCATATCAACGAACAATTGAGCATTACTGTAGGGTGGGTATTGCCAGCCCTACTTTTTACAGCCATATTGAATTGTACCTGAATACTTACAATTATAGATTGTTTGAGGCGATCGGTCAACTCAGTAATAGCAGCACCGCTCGATCGACGAATTTGACAAGGACATAAAGAATGGCAATAGTTATAAAAGTGACCGCGATCGCCACCGGGAAAAATTGCTGTGCCAAATCGCTAACCATACCCGCCATAACTGCATCGGGTTGAGTCACCAGATCCCAAGTATTCCAGCGTTGGAAGCGTCCTAAATAAATGCCGATCGCGCAGAGAAAATGGAGGCCCAACTCGACCGGGACGATCGCTTTTTTCCAGCCGCGATCGCGCAATGTCTCCCCCAACGCCATCAGCGACAGGGTATAGGCTTGAAACCCGATCGCCATAAAGATAAAATATTGGGGAATGAGGACGAACGCCACAATCCAGGTAGAATAACCTTGACGAACGTCGCGGACAAAATGGATAATATCGGTGAGGACGTAGGGCGCATTAGGGAGGAAGGCGACAAACACGGCAAATCCTAACCACCACACCAGAAAACGCGATCGCCTCCAAAGGGAAAGGAATGTCACCGCGATCGCCATGCCCCAAAAAAGCGGATATTGAAGCAAGCGAGATCCGATCGCGATCGCCATGTCTAAATGAGGAAACAACATCGCCGCCGTCAACCCGACAATTCCCCAACGCCACCCCCGCGATCGCGGTTTGCCAAACAAAGGGATACTCAGCACCAGGGGAATCAATGCTAAAAACAGGTTCCACGCCATCCACAAGGCATTTTTTTGCCAGACTTGGAAAATGATGTCGAGGCGATCGCCAATTGTGTCTATCATAGAAAATCGAACGGGCCAGCATCTTGATTCTAGCCCGAAAATAATGGCATCTGAAGGCGATCGCGATCGCTTTGGAAAACTCACATGAAAATTATCAACCACCTCTTCCACCTCAAAACCGGCGACGGCATCAAAATCTACAATATCACGCCGCAAATTGAAGAGCGAACGAGTCGCAGCCAAATTACCAACGGACAGGCGATCGTCTTTTCTCGCCATACCACCACCGCGATCGCCATCAACGAAAACGAAGAACGCCTGTTTGCCGATCTCGTCGATTATTTAGAAAAACTCGCCCCCCCCAACGCCCCCTACCTGCACAACGACTTACACCTGCGAGACGTGCCCCCCGACGAACCGGAGAATGCCCACTCCCACCTGATGGCGATAACATTAAGTACCAGCGAAGTCATTCCGATCGCCGAAGGCAAGCTGGCATTAGGCAAGTGGCAATCGGTGTTACTCTTAGAATTAGACGGCCCGCGAGAACGAGAAGTTTTCGTACAACTGAGTGGAGTTTAAACCTCGGGTTGCGTTAACTTTAGTTAAAACTTGCGTCAGAAGTGACACAGATTACAGTTTCTTGGCGATCGCAATGATACATTGAGATTGTGAGGGAATTCGGTATTGCATCGCTTCCCGCTCAATGCGTCCCCCCAACCGAGCAGGTCAGTTTTATGCTTCCTACCTACGCGATCGCGCTGCTCGTCACTATAGCAGCAGTCTGGTGGTTTCGTCAAACCTCTGAAGACATTTATTCCGTTCTGGCTGGTGCTGTTGCCGCGATCGGTTTTATTATCGGCTTTGCGACCGCTCCTTTATTAATCAAGTTTGGTATTGTACTCCTTTTGTTGGCGCTAGAAAAACGCCATCTCGACTCCCAACGTCGTCGTAACACTTGCGCTCGTTAAGGACGATCTAGACCAAAACTGCTTTACATCCATTGTAGGGGCGAACGGCGTTCGCCCCATGGAAGGTTTGAAGAAGTGGAATTTAACACGATCGCTATCCGGCCAATAATCCCTCAAACATTATGCCAGATCGAACAGCAGCAATTCAGTATCCGCGATCGCGGCTATTTCCAGATGCTTTTCGTTGCTGACGGCGGCTGCATCGCCCGTCATTAACGACTTGCCGTTGAAGGTGACATCGCCTTGGATAACTTGCACCCAAACATGGCGATCGTCTCCAATATTATACTCGATTTGCTTGCCTGCCGACAGCAAACTGGCATAAATTTCGGCATCTTGATGAATTGTTACCGAACCGTCGCGTCCGTCGCCAGATACCACCAGGCGCAAGCGATCGCGTTTCTCCTCGGGTGCGTAGGTTTTCTGTTCGTAACTGGGGGTTAAACTGGCGCGATCGGGTAAAATCCAAATTTGCAAAAGGCGCAACGGATCGACATCGGATGCGTTATACTCGCTATGGACGATACCCGTTCCCGCACTCATGCGCTGCACGTCACCGGGTCGAATAATGGCACGATTTCCCGCACTATCTTGATGTTCGATCGCCCCTTCCAAGGCGTAGGAAATAATTTCCATATCGCGATGGGGATGAGCCCCAAAACCGCGCCCCGGACTGATACAATCTTCGTTGATAACGCGCAGTGTTCTAAATCCCATGTGTTGGCGATCGTAGTAGTTGGCAAACGAAAAGGTATGATAAGAATCGAGCCAACCATGATTGACGCGACCGCGTTCTTCAGATTTGCGAATGGTAATCATCTGTTTTGGTAGTGGGTAATTATTCGGTAATGTTCTCCTGTGTAGGGGCGATTCGCGAATCGCCCCTACATCGTATCGTAAACTCAGACCTTGCTATGAGATCCATCGCAAAACGGCGGATTTTGAGACACTTTGCACTGACATAACGCCACTTTTTTTTTGGTCTCAACCTCAAACTTTAGGGGTACGAACTCCGTGCCTTGATGGGATCCATCGCAAAAGGGTTGTTTCCCAGAATAACCACAACTGCACCAGTAATAGCTTCCGGGGTCGAGATCCAAAACAATTGGTTTCGTGTCGGTAACTTTGGGTTGAGCCATCGTTCTTCACTCCAAAAGGTAACGATTTCGTTTTCACCTATTTATACTGTAGAGACCGTACTGCTAAACTGTAAAGTACGCACAAAAAAGTCGGCTACTTACCTAAAAGTAACTATGGAAATTCGAGATCGCGCCACCTGTGCCGTCGAAACCACCATCGAAGCCATCGGCGGCCGTTGGAAAGTATTGATTTTGCGCGAACTGTTTATCGAGGTGCGGCGGTTTGGCCAGTTGCAGCGATCGCTTTCTGGCATCACCCAAAAAATGCTAACCCAACAGCTACGAGAAATGGAAGCTGACGGCTTAGTTCATCGCCAAGTCTATGCCGAAGTCCCGCCAAAAGTCGAATATTCCCTCACCCCTTTAGGCGAAACCCTCAAACCTGTCTTAGATGCCATGCACGACTGGGGTCTGTTATTTTTGCAACATCGGGAGACAAAATCTGCCTCGGAAACGAGCGAAGGGCAGAAAGACCGATACAATGAGTAAACGACCCGCACCAGGACAAGTGCCTCTCAAAATCGCAAATATGGATATCGCTTCGGACAACACTGCTACGCTAGCTGTCGTTCTCATCGCCACCGGCCTGTTGGGGTGGGGATGGTATCGTTCCCGCGCCTATGGGAAACTGGGACTGCTGTCCTGGTTGCAGTCGGTAGCGTTGCTGGCCCCCTGGTTGATTTTTTTCGGGCTGTTTTCAGCAGGTGTCTATCTCAACTTGGCGGCCATGCTGCTGTTGATTGCGGTTTCGACTGGGGCCTATATTTTCTTGGGTAGCCAGTTGCGATCGACGGCGCAAGCGCAAAGCCAACGCTGGCAACAGGCGGCCGAGTCTGGGGAAGACGGCGACTTAGACGGCGAACCCCCGAACCCCTTGATGGTCGATCGCGTTCCCGTGCCCCCGGAAGAAATGAAAGTTATCCAGGGCATTTTTGGTATCGATACATTTTTCGCCACCGAAACCATTCCCTATCTCGACGGGGCCATTTTTAAGGGCAACCTGCGCGGCGAACCTAGCGAAGTCCGCCAACAGTTAAGCGATCGCCTCGAAGAAAAACTCGGCGATCGCTACCGCATCTTTTTGGTTGCCAACCCCGACGGCAAACCCGTTGTCGTCATTCTCCCCAGCAGCAACGATCCTAAACCCCTGACCACCGGCCAGAAACTACTGGCGGCGGTACTGTTTGTTGCCACCCTGTTTACCACCCTAGAAACGGCCGCATTGTTGCAAGGGTTCGATCTGTTTGGCAACTTCGATCGCTTCGGAGAAGTCTTGCCCCTGAGTATGGGAATTTGGATAATTTTAGGCGTTCACGAACTGGGACATCAACTCATGGCTAGCCGCCGTCAAGTGCGCTTGTCTTTGCCATTTTTCCTCCCCACTTGGCAGATCGGATCTTTTGGGGCCATCAACCAGTTCTTGTCATTATTACCCAACCGGGACGTTTTATTTGATGTCGCGATCGCCGGGCCGGCCGCCGGAATGGGACTATCGGGATTGCTTTTAGTTGCCGGATTGTTGATGTCAGGAGATACCGCCGGGTTTCAACTGCCTTCGGAGTTTTTCCAGGGGTCAGTTTTGGTGGGAACTCTAGCGAAAACGACTCTCGGAGATGCCTTACAAAATCCCATTGTCGGCGTTCATCCCTTGGCGATCGTCGGTTGGATTGGTTTGGTTCTCAATGCTATCAATTTAATGCCTGCCGGACAACTTGACGGGGGACGTATCGTGCAAGCGATTTACGGTCGCAAAGTTTTAGGACGGATGACTGTAGCAACGCTAATTGTACTGGCGATCGCCTCGTTTGCGAATATTTTAGCCCTCTACTGGGCGGTGTTGATTTTGTTTTTGCAACGCCAACCGGAACGCCCCGCTTTAGAAGAATTGAACGAACCCGACGACACGCGAGCCGCATTGGGATTGTTGGCGTTATTCTTAATGCTAGCAACGTTGATCCCATTATCTCCCAGTCTTGCCGGACGCTTGGGTATTGGGGCGTAAGTTACTATATCTCATCGGGGTTGATGTTGTTTTCTCGTAATAGTTGTGCGAGGCGATCGGCTCGTTCTCGCTCGCGATCGAGTTGTTGTTGTGCGCGATCGGCTCGTTCTTCTCCGGTTAACAACAAATTTCCCTCACTATCCCACCAACGCAACCAGGGTAATTCTACATTACAGTAGGTTCCGTTCCAGATCCCTAATTCAACGCCGAGTGCGTCAATGAAAAAGCGATCGCGATCGTTCTTTTCCATCAATTCATAGTGATTCTCCACCAAGCGATACACTTCCACGCTCTTTTTTTTGACTTCATAGATGGCATAATAAGCAGGACGAATCACTGTTTCGTAAATCCAGAATTTACCCTTCCAGGGCGTTTTGTCGCGCTCTTCTTCTCCATTTCCCGATACAAATTCTAAGACAATTAAAGGGGGAATCAATTCTTGCCACAGCACGTAAGAGCGCCGCATTTGCCCCTCTAAAGCGGGGGGAACGTTAGGAACATAAAACCAGTCGGGGGCTTCGGCTCCATTCAGTGGCGGCTCGGTCATGCGCCAATAGATACCGCTATCTTGTCCGATACAATACTGTCCGTCGGGATGGCGGCGATCGAGCCAAGGACGAATAGAATCAGTTAAGAGCAAACTTTGGGGATGTTCTTGAAAGTTCTTCACGAACGTGCCATCTTCGCAGGGAAGTTGTGTGTGGTCGGGTAGTGGGGTCGATGTTTTGGCTACAGTCATTCTCGAAACCCGATACGACGGCAAACGTTCTTCTATTATATCTCTAATTGGCAAAACGCAACACGATTGTCTGCTAAAGCTATAGTCACCGCCACAAGCAGACGGCGTTAGGGGTGAGACGATCGCACTGGATTTGCAAAACCAACGGTTGAAGGTATTACCCGATCGCGGTCAAGAGACGTATTTGAGTATTTTATAATCGCGTTAACTTGTCATCTGTTTATTCATTTGCGATCGCCTGTTTCACCTTTTCTAAGGTATCGCGAACCGCACCATCTGCCAACAACAACTTAGCCTTGTCGATCCCTTGTTCGATGGTATTGCAAATTCCGCACCGCCATAGGTAAAACCCTCCGTTCCAAATGGCAGTTTTTAGCAATTCCGAAGGCGTTCCCGCCAATAGCGATCGCAGCGTTTCGCCGAACTCCGCTTCATCCTCTAACGGCACGTTGTGACCGAAAAAGCCGTACTCTTGCGGGTGTAAGTGCAAGCGAGAGAACCCAGAATTGCTGTCGAACAATCCAATAATTGCCGTGCGCTCTCGGGGCAAATCGCAACTGCCTTCTAAACCTTTAACCGTTGTAAATAAGTTCGTCCCACGTAGAGAAAATGCCTCTTTGAAAAACTCTTCAGTCGGTGGATGAACGAAGCCGCAAAACAAATGACTGTTGCCTTTGTAGGGGGAGTGCATGAGTTCGATTGTGGCAATTGGCGGGCGTTTCCCCAGGCGATCGCGGTACGACACCAAATCAGCCGATAGCGGAAAATGTCGCGGTTGATAAAAGAAGGCCAAATGGGTAGACTCGAATACGGTTTGTAACTGAGACAGGCTCAAATTTGTCCAATCGAGACCCAATTGCTGCCAAACTTCGCTAGTAGGAATTCCATATTTAGTTGCCATGCGATCGCCGCCGTGCATGACAACTGGAATGCCAACGGTCACCAACATTAATGCTACAATTGGAGTCACGGGAGCCGTGCGCGATCGCCCGTCGTAAGGACAGTTGAGAACCGCCACTGGATACTCCGATTGAATGGGGGACAATTGCGGCGACAAGCGATCGTAAGTATCGAGCATTCCCGCCAATTCTGCGGCGGTGGGACGTTTGATACGATGAGCAATTAAAAAGGCCCCAATTTGGTCGGGGGTTGCCTCTTTTTGCAGTACCATTTCCATGGCAGTGGCGGCTTCTTCCCGACTCAGATCCTTGCTGGTGTGGGAACCGCTACCGACTTTTTTGAGGAATTCTCGAAATTTGTAGCTCATCGCAATTTAAAGAACATCAATGCTTAAATCGAAATCAGTTGCGTTTCGCGATCGCGTTGGACTTCTCGAGCAATTGTATCGCGAACGAGGTCAAAAAACTGTCGCACTGGGGGAATTTGCAGCCGATCTTCGGTGGTGACTAATACGACTTGGCGCGTCAGTTCGGGATCCGATCGCGACTCGGCGATCGATCGCACGGCTAAGGTGGGATCGCTGCGGGCTTCAATCAGCCCGGAATACGGTAAAATAGAAATTAAATTTCCTTGTCGCACCACACCGCGAAAGGCATCGAGGGTGTTGAGTTCGACGACAGCATTGAGATTTTTTCCCTGGCGATCGAACAGTTCTCGCACCAAGCGCTGCATTCCGTAACCATCTTTAAAAATGACGTGGGGAAAACCCGTCAGTTCGGCAACCGGAACGCGATCGTATTGTGCTAAAGGGTGATTGGCTGCCATTAACACTTCAATGGGTTCGTCGTAAAGGGGTTCGAGAACCATTTCTGGTGCTGTTGTGAGCAAGGGATTGTTCATGACGATCGCCAAGTCAACTAACCCATCAACGAGCACTTTTAAGGCGCGATCGCTGCCTAAAGATGTGACTCGCAACTGCACTTCGGCGCGTTGCTGGC
>CAKZKB010000533.1 GCA_937121005.1 uncultured cyanobacterium
TGGGGGATTGGGGGGTGGGGATCTTGGGATGAAAGTTTCTTCATCTTGTTCGTTGTTCGTTGATGCGTTGATGCGTTGATATGTTGTTCGTTGTTCGTTGATGCGTTGATGCGTTGGTAAAGGCGCATAACCTCGGGCGCGTCGTAAAATAACGGGAGTACCTGCCATAATGCGGACGATCGAATCATCGACAGGACGGACGATCGCCCGGTTGTGAACGAGGAAAACATCCGCGATCGCCCTCAATCTTTCTAATGCTTCGGTGTTGTCAATACAAATAGGTTCGTCGGACAAATTTCCACTGGTGGCGACGAGGGGAACATTTAAATCCGATAGTAGAAGATGGTGGAGAGGAGTATAGGGAAGCATCACCCCCAAGTTGGGATTGTCTGGGGCAACGGATGGGGCGAGATTGGTGGCGTGGCGGTGTAAAATGACGATGGGCGAAGCAGGCGATCGCAGGATTTCGGCTTCGAGTTCGCTAACCAGACAGTCGTTTTTTACCGCTTCTAGACTGGGATACATGACCGCAAACGGTTTGTCGGGACGGTGTTTGCGATCGCGCAACCGTTGTACCGCCTTGTCGTTCCCCGCATCAACGAGTAATTGAAACCCACCTAAACCCTTTAAGGCCAAGATTTTACCATTTTGTAACGCTGTTTCAGCTTCCGTTAACGCCTCGTTGTAACTTGCCAAAACATCGCCTTCCGGGTTCCACAATTCTAAATGAGGCCCGCAAATCGGACAAGCGTTGGGTTGGGCGTGAAAGCGACGATCGCCCGGATTGTGATATTCTTGCTGGCATTGGGGACATAAGTCAAATTCCCCCATTGTCGTCAGGGGACGATCGTAAGGTAAAGTATGAATAATGCTGTAACGAGGGCCGCAGTTGGTACAGTTGACAAAAGGATAGCGATAGCGACGGTTGCGGCGATCGCGTAAATCTTGCAAGCAGTCGGGACAAGTAGCGAGATCGGGGAGAACTAAAGCGGTTTTGTGCTGAGGTTTTTTGTCAGAAATGCGAATTTCAAAACTGGTATAACCGACAGGTTCTAACCATTGGGTTTGGACGCGATCGATCTGAGACTGGGGCGGGTTTTCGGTTTGGAGGCGATGCTGAAATTCTAACAGGCGATCGCGATCGCTTTCCACTTCCACAAACACCCCTTCGGCGGTATTATTAACCCATCCGCTCAGTTGCATTTCCGTCGCCAGTCGATAGACAAAGGGGCGAAACCCGACCCCTTGAACGAGTCCTTCAATTCGGACGTGCAATCGTTCCACAAGCTAACAATCCCATCATCAAAACATCACACGGGCACGTATAAAACGAGTCCTTCCCACTCTGATTGTTCGCTACAATCTCAGAATGGTGACCGAAGAGATCCCAGATACAAGCCTCCGAATTCATTCGGGATAAAGAAAACCTGTTCGCTACTTCTAAGCCTCTGGACTTTAGGCAGAGGTCTTAATTTTGCGAAAAGTTGGGGGTGTAGATTTTCTTCCCCCCAAACTTTTCAAGACGAATTTTTAATTCTGAATTTTGAATTGGAGCGAAGCGACTGACATCATCTATTGTTCTCAAGCCGATATCTTGAACTCTCACTAAGTTAAGATTGGGTTGACGTAAAAATAAACCGCGAATGATGTCGCCATTAAAATTCTCATCGCTAACCAGTTTTAGCATACTTTACAGCTTTGCTTTTCGGGCTAACAAGCGCGATCGAATTGCGTTCGTATCAGCTTGAAATCCAGATACGGCTAAATGTTGGCGAACGGACTCAGCTAACTCTTCTCGACGATCGAGGTAATTTTCTATGTCTTCTTTGTGGTTAAGATAGTAACCAATAGTAGCATAAACATCCGCAAGCGATACAGTTGAATAGCGATCGACGATGGTTTCGGGAGTCGCACCATCTTCAAACGCCCGCACGATTAACTCGAGTAACACTCGCGACGATCCGACTCGAATTGCTCCCGTTTCATCTTCCGTTAGCGGTGGTTTTTCTTGCTTGAGAACTAAACTCATAACGCGATCGCCCGATAGAGAATAACACCGACATTCGTTATCGTAACACATCGATCGCCACTGTAGGGGTAGCGCCCCCGTGCCTACCCCGTTCAATTTGCGGGAAAGGGGCAACCACAGAAGGGGGCAACCACTCCGGGGTTTGCCCCTACAAGATTCTAAAACCGATTCGATCTGAGACGCGATCGCATTTCGTAACATTTAAGGGGTTGACAGCACAGCGCGATCGACCCTATCCTACAGATATATCTTTTTTCTTGCTCAAACCCCATAGGGGTACAACCAGTGACCAGTGACCAGTTTTTAAACGCTGGTTTTTGGGTCAGTGTCGAATATTGACTGTGCCTTCGGTTCGTTGGCGCTAACAGAACCTTGACAACTGAATACCCTACGCGACTCGCGTTGTTTCCGACATCTCACCCGTCGCTACGCTCCAATTCAGAGTTCAGAATTCAGAGTTCAAAATTGGGTTTTACCCTTTTGAATTTTTAATTTTGCATTTTGAATTGCCGAAGGCAGACCCCCTCGGGTCGCCCTCCTGGCCTGGGTTTGAGCCTTGTTCGGAAGGGGCTTATTGAGAATTACTTCTAGTTAATTGGCACAATAACTGTACCCCCTCAGATCTGGGTATCTCAAACCCGCTTCTGGTCTGAGTTCTAGAAGCCGACCCTTTTTCTACTCACATCCCTATCAGGGACGGAAACTGTTGGAAGTAGCTACTAGGATCGCTACTAGGATCATGGCTTTTTCTACTCACATCCCTTTAAGGGACGGAAACCCTCCTACAATGAACAATACAACAATGAGCAATGAACAATAAGTTCTAGTTAATTTTCCTTCTATAATTGCTCATTGATAATTGCTCATTGATAATTGATAATTGTTCATTGAAAAAGCATCCCTATCAGGGACGGAAACCGCTATCAATGAACAATACGACAATGAACAATGAACAATAAACTCTACTCCATTTACCCTCTATAATTGCTCATTGATAATTGATAATTGTTCATTGAAAAAACCAGTTTTTAGTTCGTGTTCGCTCCGATCGCATTTAGAGCAAACCAAAGTCGATCGCGCTGTATCTAAATTCATCCTGTTTGCAGTATCGCCGTCACCGAACAATCATCTGAGTTCATCCTATTTATCTGTGGTTGCAACAATGAACATCGGTCACTTGACTGTATAATTCTTAATACAAACCCCTGGGTTTAGGTATGGGGTTAAAATCTTTAATTTCTAATTTTTAATTGGAGCAAGACGATCGACCGATACTCGTACATCAGGAAATGCCAACGGTTGCACCGTCCCACTTGTAAACGATCGCATTTCTCGATACCGATCGCCTTCAGGGTTGCGGAACACCAGAAGACGCGAAGAACTCAGATCCAAAACCCAATATTCTGGAATTTTCGCCCTGGCGTAAATGCTTGCTTTTAGGTTAGAATCGATGGCAAAGCTAGTTTTGGCAACTTCCACAAGCCAGAAAATATCTGACGCTTGTGGATGGCGATCGTCGTAAAGAGATCCCGGCGATCGCACGATCGCAATATCCGGTTCCGGTTCCGAGTCAGCCAGAGTAACAGGCCCGTTAAAGCGAATTTCAGCGCGATCGCGTAGCAATTCTTCTAAATATTTCGTGCCGCGTTTGGCAGTATTATAATGTTGGGGTGTTTCGGGACTCATTTCGACAATTTCGCCCGCTAGCAATTGCACCCGTCGATCGCTCAACACTCCGGCGGCGATCGCTTTGTGGTAATCTTCAACAGACGATCGGGAAATCGTTTTCATTTATAGCGCCAACAATATCGCCCCCCTATTGTAGCACACGGCCGGACAAGGTTCGTAAACCGCGATCGCGGATACAAGCCTCGCAAGCATTCAGGTAGCACTCAGAAACCCGGTTTCTGGCCGATTTCCAGATAAAAATCGAGTTTATCCGTTGAGAAACCGGGTTTCTACGCTTGTTGACGATCGGACACCAGATCGGA
>CAKZKB010000534.1 GCA_937121005.1 uncultured cyanobacterium
CATCCCCGAAGGACATCGTTGCGCCGGAAACATTATTTGCATGAGTTCGGTGCACGAAGTCATTCCCTGGGCGGGACATTGCAATTATGCTGCCTCGAAAGGTGGAGTCATGCTATTAATGAAAAGTATGGCCCAAGAATTGGCTCCGCAAAAAATTCGCATCAACAGTATTGCCCCTGGAGCCATTCGTACCCCCATCAATACGGACGCTTGGGACACGCCAGAAGCGAAAGCAGCGTTATTAAAACTGATTCCCTACCAGCGCATTGGCGAACCAGAAGATATCGGTAAAGCGGCGGTGTGGTTGGCTTCTGACGAATCGGATTATGTCACTGGAACGACATTATTTGTCGATGGCGGTATGACGTTGTATCCTGAATTTGCCCATGGAGGATGACCCCTGTGGGGAATTCAAAATTCAAAATCTTCCCTAGCAAAATGTAGGCTACAATAAAGAATTCGTCACCAAGCGATCGATCCCTAAGTCTACCAATTTTTGCCAGTGGGTACGATCGTCGATCGTCCAGGCGACGACATCAATATTATTCTCTCGACTCGATCGCAGCAGTTGGGGATTGTCTAAGAGTACCCGATATTCGCTACTGATGACGGCATTACCATCAGCGATCGCGTTTTGGAGTTGAGTTTGGAAACTCTCAGCATTGCCAACAATGTAACCGACACCAATATCTCGGCAATGGCGACGGAAACAGGTGACGAATTCACTGATAAATGAGGTGACAAAACAGCGATCGTCCCAGCCTTCCTCGACAACAATTTTACACACCTGTTTGGCAAAGCGATCGAGTTCCTCTTCCGTCCAAGTGTCGTAGATTTTAATATCTAAATAGACATTCCTTTCCAGTGCCTTCAGTACCGTCAGGGTTTCCTCTAAAGTCAGAATTCTCTCCCGGTTAAACTCTTCGCCAAACCAAGAACCAATGTCGATCGATTTCAGTTCTTTTACGGTCAAATCCGTAATTTTATCGGGACGGGAGGCAATGCGATCGAGCGTACGATCGTGAATGACAACGGGAACGCCATCGGCACTCAATTGTACGTCAAATTCCACCGAATGAGCGCCGTTTTTCATGGCTTCGGAGAAAGCAGACAGGGTATTTTCCGGGGCGATCGCGCTGTAGCCGCGATGGGCGATGATTTCGACGTTCATAAGGTTTTAGGTTCTAGGTTTTAGGTTCTAGGTTCTAGGTTTTAGGTTTTAGGGGGGATTGAAGGAGAAAACACACTTCTTGGGGTTTTAGGTTCTAGGTTCTCATCCGTAATCCCTAACACCTAATCCCTAATCCCTAATCCCTAACACCTAATCCCTAACGTTCCAACCCGCCACCACTTAAAGCATTGCCCAAATTGGTATAAGCATCGCCTAAAAATGGGTCGAGTTCGATGGCGGTTCGCCAAGCAGCGATCGCGTCGGTGCGGTTCCCCTGGGCAAATAAAACTTCACCCAAACGATTGTACGTCGCAGCCGAATTGGGTTGGACGGCTAGGGCTTCTCGAAAGAGTTCGGCAGCCCCGGCGTAGTCTTGACGCTGCCAGTAAATATCGCCCAAACCGACATAAGCCAGGGCGTAGTCGGGGTTAATATCGATGGCGTTTTGATACTGTTCTACCGCATCTTGCCACAAATTGCGATCGGCAAAAATACGGCCAATTTTGTAGCGCGTTGCCGCAATATTCCAGAGATCGTCAGATACCGCCCACAAATCGATCGCCCGTTCGTAGGCGGCGATCGCGTCTTGAGTACGCCCGATCGCGCCCAAAGCGTCTCCTAATGCTACCGTCGCTTCGGGAAAATCCGGTTGTTGCTGCAACGCTTGGCGGTACGCACCGATGGCTTCTTCGTGGCGATCGGCGGCGGCTAAGGCTTGCCCCAACTGGTAGGCAGTGGCGGGCAGATCCGGGTTATTGCGGAGGGCGCGAGTCAACACGGCGATCGCGTCGGGTGCGTTACCGCGCTGTCGGAAAATCACCCCCAGGTTGGCGTTGGCGGGGGTATTGCTGCGATCGCTTTCTAGGGCTTGGTTGAGGGTGACTAAGGCTTCGTCGCTGCGCCCTGTGGCTAACAGTACCATGCCCAAATTAGATCGGGCCGAAATTAATTCCGGTTGCAGGTCGAGGGCGGTGCGGAAGCGTTCCTCTGCCGCCATAAAATTGCCGCGATCGAACTCAATTAAGCCGATATTGTTGTGAACCGCCGCCATTTCGTCGTCGCGATCGAGGGCTTCTTCGTAGAGTTCCAAGGCGCGATCGACCTGACCGCGATCGTTGTACAGTGTGGCTAAATTGTTGTAGGCGCGGGCATTGTCGGGATCGAGTTCGATGGCGATGTTATACAATTCCTCAGCGACATCCGTTTGTCCCGATCCGGCGAAGGCAACACCGAGGGCAGTATAAGTGTCCGTGTCGCCGGGAGTCAATGCCAGAGCGCGACATAGGGAAGCAATGGCGCGATCGTAGTCCTGCTGGTTGATGCGTACCAAACCCTCGTAGAAAAAGGAGCCCGCCGAACCGTACTCCCGGCGCACGTCGCGACGGGTGAGGGGGAAGCAAAAGCGCGATAAATTCGGATCTTGGGCGCGAACCGGACAACTTATCGACAGGAGAATACCGGCCGCGATCGTCCCACTCAACCAACGACAGCCCCACATTGCAGACAGCCTCAATGCCGACAAATCTAGTATACGCCAGTTCGATCGTGGTAAATTACCCACAGAAGACACCCCTAAACCGCCCCATGTACCGATTCAAACGTTGGCTAAACGCAGCGCTAGCGCTATTGCTAGCTGTCACCTTGTCCGTCGGACTGAGTGCCGCCTGGTGGAACGGTTCCGATAGCAGCAGCGATCGCACCTCCAAAATGCCCCAAGGCGACCCCATTACCAGCCCAGAAGCCCTGCTGCGCTATGCGTTGCCCATCGATAACGATACGGTACGGCGGCTGCAAGAGTCCCTCGAAGATATCGGTACGCAATTGCGAGCCCAACGGCGCTGGTTTGCCGCTAGCAGCGATGTCCGTACTGCCCGCCGCGTCGTAACTTACAGTGCGGACGAACTACTCGAAAGCGTACCTGAATCGCGGCGATCGCAAGCCGAAAGTCTGATTGCCGATCTGTCCCCCCAACTCGACGCACTCGAAGCGGCGATCGAAAATCAAGACCGCGAACAAACCTGGATCGAACGCGGTAAAACCCTCGATACGGTGGGCGAATTAGAAGCATTGATGGTGACGGAGTTTCCCTTTGAAGTCCCCGAAGAATATGCCGATTTGCCCCAACTCAAAGGGCGAGCCACTGTAGAAATGGTGACGGAAAAAGGCAAAATCACCATCGTTGTTGATGGCTACAATGCTCCCATCACTGCCGGAAACTTCGTCGATCTCGTACAGCGCGGATTTTACGACAATATTGACGTGACTCGCGCCGAAAAATTCTATGTCGTGCAAGCAGGCGACCCACCAGGGCCGGAAACGGGCTTCGTCGATCCGAAAACGGGCGAACTGCGGACGATCCCTCTAGAAATTAAAATCCAAACCGAAGCGCTTCCCATCTACGAGTTTACCTTAGAGCAAATCGGACTCTATCAAGAAGATCCGGTGCTACCTTTTTCTGCTTACGGGGCGCTGGCGATGGCGCATTCCGATATAGGCGCGAACGATGCCTCTTCGCAATTTTTCTTCTTGCGTCGCGAGTCGGAAATGACACCCGCCGGAGCAAATGTTTTAGATGGTCGTTATGCGGTCTTCGGTTACGCGATCGCAGGTGAAGACGTACTCGCCAATTTGGACAAAGGCGATAAAATTCAGACCGTGCGCGTTGTCGAAGGGGGCGACAATTTGGTTCTCCCCGAGGGAACAGAATCTTAGAAATCTTGTCTTCTGGCTTCTCCCTCGTAGCGTCCCTTTGGGGCGCTACCGACAAACTTGGTTTTTCCCATTATAACGTAAGTTTCGCGATCGCGTTTGGCGTAAAATGCAAAGAAACAGTTTTTGTGCGTCGATCGCCAGCCTGAGATCGTTAAGATTTTGTAATCCTCCTGCTTCGCGATTGCGCTTTGCTGCAACAAGCAATCCTCGCCGAATTTCGTAATCGCAAAGATCGGAAGTGACAATGCGAACGCCTCGTGCGAGCAACCCGTAGAACCATTCTTCGCACTGTCTGTTGGCGATCGACAAACTGGGCGATGTAATTTTTCCTAACACTCCTGTATCTAGAAATATTATCATTCTTCTGCGTATAATTTTTGTCCTACGGGTCGGTGTGCGTCCACAAGTTGCTTGAAGGTTTCAAAATATCGCTCTCGAAATTCTGCTTCTTCAGCCGTTATAGATTCGTTCATTTTTCGTTCTAACCACGCCATTGCTGCTCGGTTGCGCTCCATTTGTTCTTCTGGCGTTCGTTGGGGAAGCAAAGAAGGACGATCGTCCGTTTTGTCAAGGCTATTTTTGACGCGATCGAGGAGCCGCGATCGCGTTTTGGGGTCGAGTTTGAGAATATTGTCTAGAAGTTGTTGTGTTGAAGTCATAATGTAGGGGGGGTTGGCGTAGCCTGCGCGTAGTGCTTACGGCGATCGCCCAAGTGGTATTTGTAGGGGCTAAGCATTCGCACAAGTTAATGAACGATTCTACCGATCGCTTAACAGGGTGAATGCTTCGCCCGCCCAAGATGTATCGGAAGAATCTAGGGACGATCGCGTTTAGTAAAAGTTTAGCACAGGGCGAAATCGGTCAAAGCGCGATCGCGTAGCGTCTCCGTAGGAGAATCGCTTTCGGGATAAAATGCCAGCACGATTTCAGATTGGGGAATCCCCGCCTCAACCAATTCGGTGGCGATGCCATGTTCTAAACCTGCTGTCTGGGATCGGTGGGAGGAGGATGACGATCGCATTGTACCCAAAATAGACGAGTGGCACGAATCGAATCGTCTTTTTCGTAGCGATCGTCGTTGAGATCGAGGCGATCGCAGGTGGCACGTCCGATCGAAGTTGTGCCTATAATTTGAGTACCGTCGGATGTCCAAATAAAATGTTCGGCCCAGTGTTGAGTTCGAGGATTGAATAAGGGCACTTCTCGATCGGTTTTGCGATCGAATCCTGTGGTAAAATTATAACGGCGCTCGTTACAGCGACGACAGCATAAGGCTAAATTGTCGAGATCGTCGGAGCCGCCTAAAGAACGGGGTACAATATGGTCGATGGTAAAACGCGAAGACGCTAACTTCTCTGGG
>CAKZKB010000535.1 GCA_937121005.1 uncultured cyanobacterium
GTAGCGAACGACAACGATATTGCCCGCTTCAATTTTACCATCTAAAATGGCTCGCAAGCACTCCTCTTCCGACTCAAATACTCGCGCCGGCCCGGTAATTTGAGGATTTTTGACCCCGCTAATTTTGGCGACTGCACCTTCGGCAGCCAAGTTACCTCGTAAAATGGCTAAGTGACCTTGCGAATACATGGGATTGTCCCAGGGACGAATCACCTCTTGGTCGGTCGGCGGTTCGGAACGAATATCGGCCAGTTGTTCCGCGATCGTCTTTCCGGTAATGGTTAAAGCGTCGCCATGAATTAAGCCGCGATCGAGCAACATTTTCATCACTTGCGGTACGCCACCCGCTTCGTGAAATTGCGTCGTTAAAAAGCGGCCGCTGGGTTTGAGATCGCAGAGGACGGGCACTCGTTCGCGAATGGTTTCAAAGTCGTCGAGGGTCAGTTCTACCCCCATAGAACGGGCGATCGCGAGCAAATGCAGCACGGCATTCGTCGAACCGCCGACTGCCATGATAACAGAGATGGCATTTTCAAAGGCTTTGCGCGTCAGGATTTGTCGGGGCAAAATCTGGTTTTTAATCGCTTCGACTAGCACTTTAGCCGATTCTTCGGTACTGTCGGCTTTTTCCTCATCTTCGGCTGCCATAGTCGAAGAGAACATTAAACTGATTCCCATGGCTTCAAACGCCGAAGACATGGTGTTGGCGGTGTACATTCCCCCGCAGGATCCCGCACCGGGGCAAGCATTTCGTTCCACTGCTAGCAATTCGTCGTCGTCAATTTTGCCTGCGCCGTACTGTCCCACTGCTTCAAAAGCGCTGACGATATTGAGATCGCGATCGCCCAATTTTCCAGGCTTAATTGTGCCACCGTAAACGAAAATGGCCGGAATGTTGAGACGGGCCATGGCAATCATCGCACCGGGCATATTTTTATCGCAACCGCCGATGGCTAAAACCCCATCTAAACTTTGTCCGTTGCAGACGGTTTCGATGGAGTCGGCGATGACTTCTCGAGAGACGAGAGAATATTTCATCCCCTCGGTTCCCATGGAAATTCCATCGCTAATCGTAATTGTCCCGAACACTTGCGGCATGGCCCCGGCGTGGCGCAGGCCTGCTTCCGCACGTTGCGCGAGGTCGCCGAGTCCTACGTTACAGGGCGTAATGGTACTGTAACCGTTGGCGACCCCGACGATCGGCTTGCTGAAATCGTTGTCGCCAAACCCCACCGCACGCAACATGGCGCGGTTTGGGGTACGTTGGTAGCCTTGGGTGACGACTTGGCTGCGGGTGTTGTCGGGCATGGCGATCGCGGGCGAAAAATGGATGCGAGTCAAATTATAGTATAGAACAAAGCGATCGCTCGGGTATGGAGCGATCGCCATTTTTCATTTCAAATTGTGTCCTACCGCCAAACTCGATCTCCTTAGAGTTCCGAGAGACTATCGAGGGCTAATTCTCGCCCGGTGGCGTTTTCTCGTTCGGCATATTCTCGCGCGGCGCGTTCGATGTCGGCGATCGCGGCTTCTCGATATCCTAACTCAGCCCAGGCACGACCGCGCAGCAAATAGGCCTCCGGTTCGTTGGGGTCGATTTGCAGCAGGCGGTTGGCATGGAAAATTGTATTGTTGTAGTCGCCAACAGCAAATGCCTGTGCAGCTAATCCTAGCAGATCGCTATCTTCAACAACGGTCGCGGGAGAGGTTGCGGGCGCAGGTTCGGCAACAGTCGGCGCAGGCGCGATCGCCAACAACGCCATACTCATTCCTAATAGTCCCAAGGTCGCATTTAATTTTCGCATGACCTCCACCTCCAATTTGTCTCTTTCTCTATTATAATAGAAAGTTTTGCGTCTGCCCTCTACCGAACAGCCGAACTCACGGGGCGATCGTCCCCCTCGAGGGCTAAGCAACGAGGCGGAGTCGTATTGGCCCTCTGCTCGGCGATCGCGTGCTATAATCGACTGAGCAGAGCGCTTGCAACTTTTGGGGCGATCGTCTGCCATGCTGGTGTAGCTCAGGGGTAGAGCAGCTGATTTGTAATCAGCCGGTCGGGGGTTCAAATCCCTTCACCAGCTTAGGTTTTGTCGATTGACACTTTATTTGTCATCGTTGTCAAATTTGTGTCGTCTTGACAGATTATTTGTCACTTCTGGATACGTTAAAGCTGATACTTCCCTTACAAATCAGCTGCTCCTTTCAATCCACCCTAGTGTTTAATACCATAGACGAGCGCTTTCAACCCATCCCTAGTCGGAATGGTCGTTGAAACTGCGTCCTCCGCAACCGTGTCCCAGACAGCCTTCCGACATCAGTTTTGGCAAACCTGCCAAACTCTTTGTATTTTTTGCCCTTCAACTGGCTCTACGGGACGTGAAAAACGCCCAAAAAGCAGATGAGGACAGCATTTTACCATTTTGACGAACCTCCTGGGGATTTTGCCCCCGCTTCACTTCGCCAAAAATGAAAAAATTGGGGTGGATTCCCTCTCGAGCGAGGGTGATTGAGTAGCCATCACTGTGGTAGACCCACACCGCTTATTGCCGGGGGCGCACCGACCCTGTAAGATGAATTTGGCTTGCTGTTCTGGAGTTCCCTGGGTTGGTTGTTTTCCCTCTTCAGATCGCCACTTGTTTCTGGGCAGCTTTGGACTTGAGAGTGTCAATCAGTCTGCCATAACTCCACTGATGGACTTGAATGCGATACTGTTTATAGCATTTCTCAGAAAGATATAGTACAATAGAAAGGTCGGAAGTAGCCGCGCA
>CAKZKB010000536.1 GCA_937121005.1 uncultured cyanobacterium
AAAGGATAGACTCGAATTTTATCTGGAGATCTGCCAGAAACCGGGTTTCTTGCTTCAACCTGAATGCTTACAATGAAGGATGCATCATCGAGAATCCAACTTGGCAACAAACCGAAGCAGCAATTGACGAACTCGATGGCAAAACTCGAACTTTAGTCACGCTGGGAATTGACGAAGATACTTATATGTCCATTGGCGGCGGTGAAGGCGGTAAATATATTGTCACCGTTACTTTTGATAATATCGAGTTTTATAATTTGGTCGATCGCGCTCGATCTTCGGCCACAGAAAAACAGGTCGTCGGCGGGCAGTTGGGGACGTATCCGGCTACAATTTGTGTTAGCTTGCAGACGGCATTGTTGGCGGCTAAAACGTTTGCAGAATCGGGAAAACTGGAAGGGACGATCGCTTAAATTCGGAGTCGTTGGTTGCAGTGTAGATGAGGCGCGATCGCGCTACAATAAAGTTAGAGTAAGGAGGAGTTGACATGACAACTGCCAAAGAACCGCACCAACCCTTATAGAAAGGTAGCTGAGGAGTTAAGCGAAGTTACCAACAGTTGTAGGTTGGTAGGTTGGGTTGAAGCATGAAAACCCTTTTACAACGCATCAACGCATCAACGAACAACGAACAAGAGTACATACTGTAAGTTGGGTTGAAGCATGAAAACCCAACAACCGCCTATTTACAAATGTTCGCTGGTGTATTCTGTAGGAAGGGCGAACGCCGTTCGCCCCTACAGGGCCATACGGGTGTATGCTGGAGGTAGAGCCTCCAAGCGTGCGTAGCACCCCGGAGGGATGCTACGAGAGATTAAGTTTCGATGAGTGACGACAACCAACTGAGTCTATTTGGAAATGCGGAACGATCGCAGCCGCAACCCCTACCCAATGCGGAAAAAGAACGCATTCCCCAAGACGGGGCCGTTCCCATTCCACCGGGAACCTACACCGCGATCGACGAACTCGTTCCCCACTGTCAAACCTGCCATCGTTGCGAGTTAGGAAATACCCGCACCAATGCTGTGGTGGGAAGGGGAAACCCCAAAGCCCCGATCGTCCTCATTGGCGAGGGGCCAGGGGAAAATGAAGACAAAACCGGACAGCCATTTGTGGGGAAAGCGGGTCAGTTACTCGAGAAGATTCTCGCTTCGGTGGAACTGACCGCCGAACGGGATATTTATATTTGTAATGTGGTCAAATGTCGGCCGCCGAAAAACCGCACGCCGACGGCTGAGGAGATGAAGGCGTGCTTACCTTATTTAAAAGAGCAAATTCGCCTTGTCGATCCGGAAATCATTTTACTGACTGGGGCGACGGCTGTCAAGGCGGTAACAGGAGACAAGCGGGGAATTACCAAAATTCGCGGCCAGTGGATCGAGTGGGAAGGACGGCGGTGTATGCCGATTTTCCACCCGGCGTATTTGTTACGAAATCCGTCGCGAGACAAAGGTAGTCCCAAGTGGTTGATGTGGCAAGATATCCAAAAGGTGCGATCGACCTTAGATGAATTGCAGGGGTAATGAACAATGAACAATGAACAATGAGCAATGAGCAATGAGCAATGGTAAGAATTCAGGTATGCTAGATTAAACGGGTGTAGAAACCCGGTTTCTCGTTTATAGCCGGACAAAATCCGAGTTTCTCCCTTTAGAAACCGGGTTTCTCTGTACCACCTGAATACTTACATCGGTAGAATCGTTCGTTGACTGATGCAAACGTCTTCGCCCCTACAAAGTTCTTCCCGAGTTTTTAAAGATGTCATGCAGGCAGTTAAAATTGATTTTAGGAACGAGTTCTCAATGGAGAATTTCAAACTCGCGATCGCCTTGGGGTTTTTCCTCCTCGATGGTCACGTCGCGTACCTGGGCCGCAGGTGGCCCCTGGCGACACCATTTTACCAGGCGATCGAGATCTTCGGGTTCTCCTTCCAACGCCGCTTCCACGCGACCGTCGGATAGATTTCGTACCCATCCCACAATACCCCACTGTCGGGCTTGAACTTGGGTCGAATAGCGAAACCCCACACCCTGAACGAGTCCAGAAATAACCAGGTGTAAGCGTTTGCGGTTGGGGGCGATGGGATCGGACATCAATACTGACGAGGGTGAGGGTTGTCTTACCGAATAGGATATCAACTCGACGCGCCCGGATGCAAAAAATGTTACATTAAGCTCGGTATTCTTACTCGCGCGATCGCCGCTCGACCATTATCAACTATGTCTCTCCCCCCACTTAACCACGACACCCTTTGGGCGATTTTAAACGAAGAACTTGACGACGATACGGTTAATCGTCTAGTTTGGTACTATCTCGGCTATCGCTACGATGAAAATACGGGCGAGTATGACAACAGCCAAGTCGATCCCGAATGGCAAACCAACTATCCCCAACCGCCAAACTTTATCGACAGTCGGCCGGCGACAGTGAAACTGACGCGATCGATCCCCAAAGAGAACAAACAGTTACTCAAAGAAAAGTTAGGGTTCAAAGGCTACAAACTGGGAGAATTCGGCCCCAGACAAACCCGCCGCGCTACGATGGCGAACTGGTTGCTCAATTATATGGCCCAAAATGGCATGAATTGACCCTCATGCGGGAATTCAAAATTACAAAACTCTCGTTCCTCTGGCTCTGCCGAGGAACGCGATTGTCGAGGCTCTGCCTCGTGCTATAATGTAGTAAGCATTCAGGTGGCACACAGAAACCCGGTTTCTCAACGGACAGACTCGCATTTTATCGGGCGATCGGCCAGAAACCGGGTTTCTA
>CAKZKB010000537.1 GCA_937121005.1 uncultured cyanobacterium
CTTTGGGATCGGGAAGCTCCTCACGGACGCTCTGCGTCGTGAGGAGAGCATTCACGGTGAGTCAAAATACGAACTCGTTTTTGATTCGCATCGACGATCCAGTATTCTGGAATACCCGCGATCGCGTATTCAGCACGTTTGAGGATATAATCGTCGCGCCAGTTTTGGCTAGTGACTTCAACGACTAAAACAGGGGTTTCTCCTAAGTCGAGAACGGCCGCACCGGAGCGATCGCGGATATTGTTCCATCGCGATCGCGAACAAACCACAGCATCGGGAATGCGCGATCGATCGTCTCCGGTACGAACGCCTAAATCAGATGTAGCCATAAACTCGAGGTCGCGATCGATAATGTAGCGATCGAGCCAATAGGCTAAAAACTTGCAAATTTGAATATGCAAAGCGCTTGGTGTCGGCATGGGAATCAGTTTCCCTCGCTCGAGTTCGTAGCGAATATCCGTCCCATCGTTGTAAAATCGATACTCCTCGAAGGTGAGGAGTCGATCGAGGGTAGAGGAAGCAGTGACGCGATTGTAAGCCATACCATTTTAGGCGAGTATAACAACCTACTGACCATTATACTCGCTATTTAGACTCTTAGCGGCGACCCAAACAAACGAACCGAATATCGCGATCGGGTGCGAGCAATACAAACCCGCGAAAACGGGGTTGTACGGGCATTTGGGTGAGCATTTCCAAGCGATAGCGAGATAGCAAAGTTCCCACTACCATCTTAATTTCCATGGTGGCTAAGGCTTCGCCAATGCAGCGACGACTCCCTCCACCAAAGGGGAGATATTCGTACTGAGAAAACTTGCGATCGAGAAATCGTTCGGGTTTGAATTGTTTGGGTTCGGGATAGAGATCTTCGCGATGGTGTACCAGATAGATACAAATCGAGACTCGCGTTCCGGGTTGCAAAAGGCAATCTCCGAATTCTACGGGTTCGGTGGCTTCAAATTGAGAAGTGAGTGGCGTTGGCGGATAAAATCGCAGGGTTTCGGAACAAACTGCGTCTAAATACGGCAGTTTCATCATTTCTAAAGGATCGGGATCCGGCCCCAAACCGTCGAGTTCGGCAATTAAGCGATCGCGCACGGACGGATTTCGGTGGATCCAGTACATGGCCCAGGCGATGGCCGTGGCCGCCGTTTCCTGACCCGAAATCAACAGCGTCATCAACTCGTCGCGAATTTCGTCGTCCTCGAGGGGGTCGCCGTTTTCGTCGCGAGCCTGTAACAGTAGGGTGAGAATATCGGGACGATGGGGATCGAGGTGCGATCGCCGATGGCGAATTTCGGCGTACAGCAACTCGTCGATGGTCTCGCTGAGATGACGAAATTGGCCCCAGGGAGTCCAGTCTGGCAGATCCCGCAGTGGCTCGAACAGGATCGAACTGGTGACGATCGGGGAGGCGATCGCTTCGCTCCAATTTTTGAGATGCTCTCGTAAAACGCGATCGCGGCCGTTGGCACATTCGCCGAGCACCACGTCCATAATCACTTGCAGGGTAATCGACTGCGCCAGGGGCCGGATGGAAAACCCGATCCCCGGTATTTGCTGGCGAATGGCGCGATCGCTCAGTTCCCGAATGCGTTGGGGGTAGGTTTGCAACCGTTCGCGGTGAAAGGGAGGAAGTAGCAGTTTTCGCTTGCGGCGATGGCGTTCTCCGCGAGCCGAAACCACCGATCGCGTACCGAGAAACGGCCCGGTAAATTGTCGGGTGGCCTGTCCGGTACTGCGAAACTTCGAGGACGTGAAGATTTGTTGGATAGCTTCGGGGTCGCTCGCCAAAATCACCGAACCGAACATCCAACCGACGTGCAGGATAAAACGATCGCCGTAAAGACGGCGCAGTTCCTCCATATATCCTGCCGAGTCCGCCACCCATTTGAGGACGATCGTCCAATAACGTTCCGGTGGCCCGTCGGGTAGTTGAAGTTGCTGTTGGGGTGGGGTCAGCGCCGTCCCAACAAGCGCATTTTCACCCCACTGGCGGGAGCGAGGAGAAAACTGCGACGTTGTGTTTTTAAAGGTAGGCGATCGCATAGTTCTAAATGGTAGCGCGATAAAATTGTACCCACAACTAGCTTCATTTCTAGCAGGGCGAGGGCTTCACCAATACAGCGACGATTTCCACCGCCAAAAGGCAAATATTCGTACTGAGAAAACTTGCGTTCGAGGAATCGCTCCGGTTTGAACTTGTGTGGTTCGGGATAGATGTCCGGTCGTTGGTGAGTCAGGTGAAAACAACAAGTGACTTTCGTTTCCGGTTCGAGTTTGTACCCCATAATATCTACTGTCTTCACGACCGATCGCATAGAAGTAATAGGGGTCACTGAAAAAATGCGTAAGCTCTCTTGACAAACAGCATTTAAATAGGGAAGTTTGGCGACTGCCATCGGATCGGGATCGCTTCCCAACGTATCTAGTTCTGCCATCACTTTTTGATAAATGTTAGGGAGATGATAAATCCAAAACAACACTACAGTTATGGAAATTCCCGTAGTCTGATAGCCCGAAAAAAATAGAGATAGCAACTCGTTACGTAATTCTCGATCGGTTAAGGTTTTCCCATGTTCGTCACGAGCAGACATCATCAACCCCAAAATATCATTTAAAGCAACATCATTATTTTTGCGACGTTCTGCAATCTCCTTATAGATCGCTGCGTCGATTTGTTTCTGAAGGCGGACAAAGCGCCCCCAAGAACTCCATTGATTCCAATCTTGTTGCAGAGCAGGAAAAAATAGCCAAGTTGCTGAAAATGGAGTCGTGACAATCGAGAGCAACTCTTTAAGTAGAGCATCGAGTTTTTGTAAGTCTTGATTTTTGGACTCTCCTAGTAGCAAATCTACAGCAATTTTTGAAGTTAGATTCTCCATAAGCGAGCAAGCACAAAACTGTATTCCTGGGGTCAAATGCTCTATAAATTGCTCGGTAATATCGCAAATCCATCGACTATAACTAGATACTTGGTCTCCGTGAAATTGAGGTTTCAACAGTTTTCGCCTTTGGGCGTGGCGCTCCCCTATCAGCGTCACCAAAGAAGACGCGCCAATAAAAGGTTCGATAAATTTTTTAGTTTCTAACTCTCCTTGGAAATGCTCCTGCCGAGTTGTGAGAATTTTTTCTATCGCATTGGGGTGGCTGACAAAGACGATCGGGCTGAAGTTCCATCCTACTGAAAGCGTAAATATATCTCCGTACTTGCCGTGCAATTCCTCTAAATAATCAATGGGATCGAGAAACCATTGAAGCGTCTGTACGATCGCGGGGTCGGAGGGGCCAGGAGGTAAAGACATAGATCTTGTTGATTGACAATTGCAGTACAATTAGTAGAGAATGTTTGTCGATCGAGATAGAGCCGATCGCGGCCGCGCCAATGAACTCTACTATCTTTTCAGAAAAACAAACATTCTTCGATCGCTGGGCCCCCAATTATGATTTTTTCCTGACATCAGCGATTTTTCTGGCCATCCATCAACGGATGCTAGAGTACGCGCAAATCCCGGACGAGGCCAACATTCTCGATATTGGCTGCGGCACGGGACGCTTGCTCGATCGCCTTGCTAAAGAGTATGCCACGCTTCGCGGTATCGGCCTAGATCTTTCCCAAAAAATGATCCTCGAAGCCCGAAAACGCAATCTCTACGCCGATCGCATCGAGTACCGCCAGGGGAACGCCGAATCGTTACCCTTTGGAGACAGTAAGTTTGATGTCGTTTTCAATATGATGAGTTTTCCTCACTATCCGCACCCGCAAACGGTTCTCTCTGAGATCTGTAGGGTGTTGCGCTCTGGAGGACGCTTCTATCTAGTCGATATTACGCCTCCCCCCAATGTCAAGGTTCGCCAACAAACGAACGCCGACCTCTTCCTTTCTGGTATGGGTGGCGTTCGCTTCTACAGCCTCCCGCAGCGCGAACGTCTCGGGCGAGAGGCGGGGTTGAACTTTTTGGGGCATCGCTATCTCCTCGGCCCGGTGGTGTTGACAATGTTTGCGCGATCGTAGTACATTCCGAGTCTATGGTTCCGATCGATGACCTCATGCTCCCCCATCGCCCGATCGCCATCGGTCTCTCGCTGCTGTGCCTGACGACGGCGACCCCGGTTCCAGCGCAAATCGTCCCAGACGCAACGCTCCCCAACAACTCCACAGTCAC
>CAKZKB010000538.1 GCA_937121005.1 uncultured cyanobacterium
CAACGGCGTTGACCCTTCCCAGGACAGAAAAACATCTGATAACTGGTCACTGGTCACTGACCACTGGTCACTGATAATGGCAGCCCACTCCCGAGCCGAACCGTCGAGGAGGGGGACTTCGGGGCCATCGATTTCGATGCGAGCGCTGCTGACCCCCATGGCGGCTAAGGTGGCAAGCAGGTGTTCGACGGTGCGGACGCTGGCTCCGTTGGCGCTCAGTTGCGTGGAGAGTTGGGTATCGCTGACGCTGGCAATGTCGGCGGGCACGATAGGGGATCCGGGTAGATCGGTGCGGACGAAGTAGCGTCCCTCACTGGGATCGGCTGGCAGCACTCGGACGCAAACCCGCGCCCCGCTATGCAGTCCAATTCCTGTTTTCTCGATCGCCATCAACAATAAGTCACCTCATGGGGCGCGATATCCCCAGTTTACATGGAAGTCGATGGACGGTACGAGGTTCTAGGTTTTAGTATGAATGAGTTTGGTAAATATCCAGCCGATGGCCAGTCCGAGAATGCCAAAACCGAGACTACAGAGTACGGCTACGGTTAGGGGATGGATAGGGTTCCACGCAAAGGGATCGAGGCGAAAGGGAAAAGCAAAATCTCGATTGGGTTGTTCTTCAACTAGATACGGGGAAATTGTCGCACCAACGGCGGCAGAACCTAAGCCCACACCGACGATCGCGATCGTATTTTGCAAGGCGCGATCGCGATCGGCTTCGTTTTTATCCAGTTCTCGCAAGAGGGTTTGACGCTCTATTTCCAGTGTTCCCAGAACCGTTGTTTTCAGTTGCTCGAACAAATCGGTTCCCGGTTGCAGATATTTTAAATAGGTTTTGATTTGCGGGAGACGGCGAGATTCGGTATAGGTTTGGAAGTCGTGCCAATGAGAGAGATAGAAATCGCTTTTGGAGAGGCGATCGAAGGCGAGTTTGTAGTTGCTATGGTTGACCGACATTGTGGTATAATGGGCTTCTAAATCTCGGATCGTGCAGTTGTAGTCTAGGAATTGTTGAGGGAGATCGGAAAGCAAGTTTTCCAGTTCGGCGAGTTTGGTTTCGCGATCGCGTTTCACGGCTGCTTCTAATTCAAGTTTGGTTTGGAGATCGCATTTTATGGCCGCTTCCAATGCGAGTTTGGCTTCGCGATCGCGTTTCATTGCTGCTTCAAATTGGGGAATTTTATCCTCTAGTTCGTTGTAAAGTTTTCGTCCACTTCGGTATGCTTGTTTGGCAAGGCGATCGACATAGAGAATTTTATGGCGATACCAAAATAAATCTCGCAGCCAGTTATAGTTCTTGCCAATTGTTTCGATATAGTTCGTTGTTTCGCCCCGTTGAAACGTACAAATTATGTGGACGGACGAATTTGATGCGATCGCTTCCCATTCAAAAAAGTCGCAATCGAGAAGTTCTGGGTGCTTTGCATCTGTAAATGTAAAACCGGGAAGCAATTTTATGGCTTCGATAACATCAGCTTGTTTGTTGTTGTCTTCAAGTTGAACATCGATCCAGATTGTTTTTCCTAACGATGCCGTTCTTTCCTGCAATACGGAAATTATTTTTATCCAGCGATCGAGCGTCCATTCTGGTGATAAAACTGGCTCTAAATATAAATCGTAAGCGTAGGTATCGTGGAGAATAAAAGGTTGTAAAATACCCTTCAGCGCGAGGGAGTTATCTAGGTCGATCGTCGTGAGATTAATGGCCTCTTGTTTGTGCGTCAGCCATTCGTTAACGCCATTATCCGCGCCTGTAAACTCTCCGTCTTCGTAGCAAACTAGGCGATCTTTTAAGTCTTTAAGTTCGGGGAAGGGTAAACTGGAATGGAGGGCGATCGCGCTTTCCCAAATTTGGGCTGCGTCGCTGCTGTAGCTGTCGGGATCGTCATCGAAATGTTGGTATAAATGGTAAGCCAGCAGACTGACAGAAAATCGTTTCATGGCCATTCAAATATCCTGTTCGTATTATATACTGTAGGGGCTAGGCATTGTCGCCGATCGATGTTGTTTTTTACGTGAATTGACATAGACAATGCCTCGCCCTCTGCCACGATCGTTGTCACCGCGATCGATGTTGTCCATTATTGCATTGGGCGACGCATTCACCATCAATGTTGATGCCAAGTTTGACCATTTTCCGGTGCGAATGCGTAGGGGCTAGGCATTGTCACCGATCGCAATTGTATTCTACGGTAATTGACATAGACAATGCCTCGCCCTCTGCCATGGTCGTTGTCACCGCGATCGATGTTGTTTTTTACCAAAATTGACATGGACAATGCCTCGCACTCTTCCTCAATTGTGGGATTGGGCGACGCATTCGCCATCGATGTTGATACCAAGTTTGACCATTTTCCGGTGTGAATGCGTAGGGGCTAGGCATTGTCACCGACCGCGATTGTATTCTACGTGAATTGACATGGACAATGCCTCGCCCTCCGATAATGTCGCGATCGTCTCCATTGTTGCATTGGGCGACGCATTTACCATCAATGTTGATACCAAGTTTGTCCATTTTTCGGTGCGAATGCGTAGCCCCTACAGGGTGGGTTTTTTGTTGGTTTCGGTGTTTTTCTTGATGGCTTGCTCGATCGCCTCTTTTAACGATTCGCTCTGCTGACCCGGTTCCGTGTTAGACTTGGCACCACCGGCCAACTTCAGGTCATCTCCAGCATTGGAAAAAATCAGGTTTTCGATTTCTTCTTTGCATTCCGGGCGTTGTTCTAACCAGTCCTCAATCAGTTTGGCATTTTCCTCGTCGTTATCCGTGAGGCGTTGCGACAGATCTTGTAACTCAGTCAGATGGTTGGCTAAAATGTCCGCATTCTCGTCGAGCAGTTGCCGAAATGCGGCCAGTTTGGTGGTAGAATTGGTCACGGTTAGTTCTCCTAAACCCACAGCCGCAAACGCCGCCCAATGGAACGGATCGCGGTAAGGGAAATGATGCCATCCCCGTTTGGGATCGTTCCCCATCTTTTTAAAAGTGTAGTGCAATCGGCTTCGCCATTTTTCGGGAAGCAGAGGCGACTCCGAAACCCAGTCGTAAAAGCCGCGAACGGTGGTGTCGCGCAGCCAGATTTGGGCAGCGTTGAGGGCTACTGCTATTTTACTGCCTTTGGCGAGCAAGTTTTCGTAAGTTTTGATAAAAATTAAGGCAGTGGAGCGTTGGTTCACCGACCACAAGCTGACCAGTAAATTGGGGCTACCCGCCGCCATAAAGCCGCTCGCGAGGCTGATATACTCGTCGGTGGTGTCGAGGTTGACTTGTCCGGTTTCGCAGGCCGAAAGGCTGACCAGGCTGCATTCTCCCAGGTTAAATTGTCCTAAAATCTCTTCTAAGGTGAGGACTTCATCGTTTGCCATCAACAAGCCGGATTTTAGGGGATCTTGGGGGTTAAATGCGCCGTGACAGGAGAAGTAGAGACAGTGAATGTCAGCGAGATCGCGGTTCGTGAGGGCTGATTTGGTGGCAGCTTCGCCCACGAGAATGGAGTCATCATCGATATCGAATAGAGGCGCAATGCTTTCCAGTTCTAGATCGGCACAGATAAGATCCCCTTTGGGGTTTTGGATGCCCAAAAAGCGATGGAATCCACTGCGGCGATATTGGCGAACCCGCTGCAACAGTTGACAGTTGGGTGCATAGCTGACCCCGCCGGGAAACGCATCCAGCAAACACCCCTCCCCACTTTTAACTTTTAACTTCTCACTTTTAACTGAAACCGCGTGGAGCGGGAACAGATGCAAAAATAGATGGGGAATCAGAACCAGTTTATCGCAACCTGTAGGGGCGAACGGCGTTCGCCCTTCTTCCGTTCGCCCTTCTTCCGTTCGCCCTTCTTCCGTTCGCCCTTCTTCCGTTCGCCCT
>CAKZKB010000539.1 GCA_937121005.1 uncultured cyanobacterium
CCTCATACCTCGCACCTCACACCTCATACCTCACACCTCGCACCTCAAAGATAGCAAGTCTTGAATCAGGACAGCTAACTCTTTAAGTTTAACAGGTTTGCTGAGGTAGTCGTTAGCACCGGCCGCTAGACAGCGATCGCGATCGTTGTCCATAGCTAATGCGGTTAAAGCGACGATCGGCACGTTGTCGAAACCGCGATCGCGGCGAATTTCTCGCGTAGCTTCGAGTCCGTCGGTTCCCGGCATTTGGATGTCCATTAAAATCAGATCGGGATGCTGCGATCGCGTCAAGTCGATAGCTTCTTGGCCGTTATTCGCCACAACCAAGCGATACCCTTTGACTTCTAGATAACTCGCAATGGTTTCGATATTGGCTTCGTTATCTTCAGCCAGCAATATCAGGGGAGAAGAGGCATTTGTTGGCGGTGTTTCCATCGCAGTTGGTAAGGTTTCCGGTTCGTCCACTGATGAGGTAGAAGTCACGCAAGGCAGATCGATCGCGAAACAACTCCCTAAACCGACTTCGCTGGTCAAACTGACTTCGCCGCCGTGCAGTTCGACAATTCGTTTAACCAAAGCTAACCCCAATCCCGTCCCGGCATACTTGCGATTTAAGGCACTATCGATCTGGACAAAGGGTTTAAACAGTTTGCCGATATTTTCGGGAGAAATGCCGATTCCCGTGTCAATAATGGCAATCCGCAAATATTGGGGAGTCTCGGATAACTGCGAGACTTCTAGAGTAATGCGACCGCCTTCGGGGGTGAATTTAACTGCATTGTTAAGCAAGTTAATCAGAACTTGGCGGATGCGGCGTTCGTCTACAAGTAAATCGGGCAGATCGGATGGCAGTTGCATCTCGATCGCGATGTTTTTCTTCAAGGCTTGTTGCTTGATAAAGGCGAGGCTAGCCTTGCAAAGAATGGGAGTAGAAGCTGGAGCAATTTCTAACTCGATGTGTCCCGATTCAATTTTAGATAAATCGAGAATGTCGTTAATGAGTTCGAGTAAATGCGACCCACTGCGATCGATGGTTTGTAAGGCTTTGAGTTGGCGTTGGTTGATATTGCCAAAAACTTGTTCTTGCAACCCTTCTGTCATTCCTAGAATGGCGTTGAGTGGCGTGCGGAGTTCGTGGCTCATGTTAGCGAGAAACTCATCTTTCAGTCGCGCCGATCGCATAATTTCCTCATTGGAAATGGCGAGTTGTTGATTGCGTTCCGTCAATTGTTGTTGAGCTTGTTTGCGCTCTTTGAGTTCTTGCTGCAACTGCTCGAATAGGTAAGCCTGTTGAATCGCGATCGCCAGTTGGTTGGCGATTTGTTGCAACAGTTCGGCTTCTGAATCCTGCCAAACTCGTTGTTCTTGACAAGCGTGAACCACTAAAATTCCCCAGAGTTTGTTAGTTTCCCCTGGTGCGACCCAACGATGAGTTTCGCTGATGCGAACCTCTTGCAAAATTGGGGCGACAATTTTAGACTGAATCTGTCCTTCTTGCGAGTATTCCACTAAACAATCCGTCCAGATATCCTTCGTGACATCGGGAACAATTCGGGGTTTGCCTTGCCAGTAACACTCGAGAATCTCTTGCGACCAAATTTCATCTTCCCAATGGCGATCTTTAAGGGATGGGAAATGGGGAGAAACGGCTTCTTCGACAATTTGGCTCTTACCGTCGGGGAACAGTCGAAAGATGATGGCGCGATCGCTTTGTAAAATATCCTTGACGCGATCGGTTGCTGTTGCTAGAATTTGGTCGATGTCTAGGGATTCGCGAATGCGCTGAACGATCGCACCTAATGCTTGTTGTTGCCGCAGTTGCAAGGCAATTTTGGCTTCGGCTTGCTTGCGATCGCTGATATTGGTTGAAATTCCGCACAAAGCATAGGGACGATTGTTACGGTCGAGTAACGGAAACTTACTCGATAAAAACGTGAGGGTGCGATCGCCAACCTCAACGGTTTCTTCGTAGTGCCCGACTTGGCATTTGTTGAGACAATCGCGATCGTGGTCATCGAAGGATTCGGCAATCTCGGCCGGAAAAATTTCCCGGTTGGTTTTACCCAAAATATGGTCTGAAGACCAATTAAAAAATTCGAGAAATGCCGAGTTGACAAATGTATGTCGGCCGTCGAGATCCTTAACGTAAATAATCGAAGGGGCAGAGTTTAAGATGGCTTGCAGTTTGGCTTCGCTTTCTTGTAATTTTCGTTCGGTTCGTTTGCGATCGCTGATATCTTGGCAGACGCAAATGAGCAAACCGTTCTCGGTGATGGTGAGCGATAATTCTTCTGAAAAACAAGATCCATCTTGACGCATGGCCATCGCTTCTCCTTGCCAAGCACCATCGCGTCCGAGAATGGGAAAGACTTCGCGCTCGAAGCGTTTTATTTCCTCAGTTGGATATAAGATATGCCAAGACTTGCCGATTAATTCTTCAGGGCGATCGTAGCCAAAAAGCTCGACGTGCGACTGATTTAAATAGATATAGTTGTCATCTTGTAAAATCGCAATGCCGTTGATGGCGGCTTCCATGGCAGCGAGTTGCTGCTTCATCGCTTCTTCAGCCTGTTTGCGATCGGTAATTTCAACGCGAATGGCTAGGTATTGAAACGGCTGTCCGTTCGGATCTAAAAAGGGAATGACCGTACTATCAACCCAATACAGGTTTTCCGCTTTACCGCGATTGCAAATTTCGCCCCGCCAAATTTCACCACTGCTAATCGTATCCCACATCTCCTGAAAAAACGCCAGAGAATGGTAGCCGGAGTTGACGAGGCGATGGGTTTCTCCAATAAGTTCTTCGCGAGAATAACCCGATATGTCGCAGAAGCGATCGTTGACGTAGGTAATGATTCCGTTAACATCAGTAATCGCGACGATCGCCGACTCGTCTAAAGCCGATTTGAAGTCAGAGAGTTCTTGAATTAACTGTTGGCGTTGTTGGTTGGCCTGTTGCAATTCAGTGATATCGACATTAGTACCGATCGCCCGTTGGGGTTGGCCGCGATCGTCCCTTTGCACTAAAGCATGAGCTTGTATCCAATGAATGCTACCATCGTCATGTATCACCCGAAACTGAGGATCGAAAGAGGCTTCGCCGCGCAATGCTTGTTGTAACAAGTTGTTGGCATATTCGGCATCCTCGGGATGTAGTTTCTCTTCCCAACCTCGCACCGCACCTGCAAACTCCGACGGGTCGATGTCGTAGAGTTCGTACATTCGATCGTTCCAAATCAGGCGATCGCGGGCAATATCCCAATCCCAAATTCCCATACTGACCGATCGCACGGCTAGTTCCAAGCGTTCGGACAAATTTTTCAATTCAACTTCGCGATCGCGCAGTTGCGCCGTGCGTCGTTGCACCCGTTCTTCTAACTCTTGATTGAGTTGTTCGAGTTGGCGTTCGCTGGTTTGGAGTTGCTGGTATGTGGTCGCTTGTTGCAGGGCGATCGCCAGTTGTACCGAGAGCGATCGCAGCAGTTCCACCTCTTCATTTTGCCAGTGGCGGGGCTGACTCTCGGTAACGCTGAGCAGTCCCCACAACTCGTCACCGCACAGCAGAGGGACTAAAATTTTAGCGCGGGTTTGTAGGCGCACCAACATCTGACGGTGGCACTCGCTCATGTCGATCGCGTCGATATCATCTACTACGCGCAGGTTTCCCCGGCGATAGATCTCTACCATTCCTTGCTTGAAACAGGTATCGTGGATGCGTTCCCCCATCAACGACAAGGGTAGATCGGTGGACTCGGCGACGGCGACGCTGCACCATTCGGCCTCAAACTGCCATATCGTAACGCGATCGCAGCCCAAAACCCGCCGCACCTGTTCGACGGTGGTTTCTAAAATGGCTTGCAGGTTCAACGAGGAGCGTATTTGCGCCGCCAGATCGGCCAGCAACCGCTCTCGTTCGGCTTTTGCTTGCAAAGCGGCGGTACGCTCGGCTACCTGGCGCTCTAACTCGGCGGCCCGATTTTCGAGTAGGGAGACCTTCTCAGCTTCCAGGTTGGTGACTTTGGTTTCGAGGGTTTGGGCTAATTTGTAGAGTTCTAGGGGGTTGAGGGCTTGCAGGAGACTGGTTTGAGTGACAATACCGAGGAGTTCTCCGGTCTCTTCGGTGACAACTAACCGCCGAATGTGGTGCTGGGACATCATTTGCTGCACCGTCAGCAGGGTCTCTTCCGGGGGGACGGTAAACACGGGGGCGCTCATTACCGCCTCGGCGAGATAGTGTTGGAGGGGCAACCCTAATGCCTGAAACTGTACCAGATCCCGTTCGGTGAGCATTCCCACTGGTGCGGGTGAGGGCTGGCCGGGTTTGACCAAGATGACGGAACTGACGCGGCGATCGCTCATCAGGCGGGCAATGTCGAGCACCGAGCGATCGCTGGCGGTACAGACGACTTCGCGAACCATGACTTCCGACACCCGACGCAACCGCAACAGATCCAGGGGACGGGAGGTGTGGCGTAGGGTTTCGTGGGTGACGAGACCGGCCAGACGATCGCGATCGTCGAGTAGGGGAAGGTGGCGAATGCGGTGTCGTGACAGCAGGTTGATGGCAAAAAACAAATCGGCAAACTCGGACTCGCGCCGGGTAAGGACGGGACTGGCCATCACTTCGGCCATCGGGCGATCGAGGGGATATTCTCCCGCACTGAGGCGGACGACATCTCGTTCGGTGAAGATACCCACAACGAGATCGCGTTCGACAACCAAGACGCAACTCGATCGCGCTTCTCGGTGCAGGTTGTCGAGGGCGACCTCATCTTTTTGGGTGCTGTGACAGCGCGATCGCGTGCCACTCATGCGGGCGATCGCGTCTAGGACAGTCGTTGCGGGCGACACCACTAACGGATCGCGAACGATAGCAGAGGTCAATTCCACAGGAGCAAACATTGATGGCTGAGAGATCGCGAGCGTTTTAGGCATTTATTCTCTATTATCTCTCTCGTCTTTGGGTGCTGTCTGTATGGGATCGTGCGGAGATCGGCGGTGCGGCGCGATCGGTTTTTGCGGAGGAAAAATCGAGACCGTAGGGGCGAAGCATTTGCACAAGTCATCTCAATTTTAGATTTTGGGTAAGGATTCAGGTATGCTAGGCTCAACGGGTGTAGAAACCCGGTTTCTCGCTGATAGCCGGACAAAATCCGATTTCTCCCTTCAGAAACCGGGTTTCTCTGTACCACCTGAATACTTACGATTTTGGATTTCAAGGATTCAAGTCCCAGATCGTGTTTGGGAATGGGATCGTCTCGCTCCCTAATGTCACCCCGTTAAGGAGAATTGTCAACAAAATTATCTTGCAAGTAACGAACTAGGGCTTCAGCCGTCGATCGCTCGTTTCCCACAGCGACAAAAAAGACCATACGCTTATCGGGAACGCAACGGACTAAACCGCTATATTCTCCACTTCCCAAACTGCGATAACCGCCAACGGAATATTCGAGGGTTTCAGATGTATAAAGGTCAAATCCCGATGAGGTTAAGGCAATTCTAGCGCGAGTAATACAGGTTTCTCGATCTAAAACCATATCATCCCAAGCGGTGACGATCGCGGGCGATCGCGCTTCTGCGGGGACAGCAAACACGATCGCTACCCCCACCAATACCCCAGTCCAAACACTAGCGAACCGCTTGCAAGATTTCATCATCTAAAGCAAAATCGACATCAGCTTTATCGTTACCGTTAGCGAGATAATCGTTGGCAAAGGAGTCTTTTAACCCCGAAACCAAATCGAATTTCGGTTCCCAATCGAGATCGGTGAGGGCTTTACTAATATCGCAGAAAAAGTGCTGCACTCGCAAGGGAAAGGCTTTGCGCTTGCCGAAGTCAAATTGTTTGGGATCGTAATGCACTAATTCTACCTTGTCGGGGGACTTTCCAGCCGCGATCGCGCAGGCGCGAGCCAAACCGTCGAAGGTGACGTAGCGATCGCCAGACACATTATACACTTGACCGACTGCGTTAGGATTGCCTAAAATGGCAGCCATGGCACGAGCTAAATCTCGGCAGTGTCCCATTTGAGTAAAATGCAGGCCGTTTCCAGGAATGGGCACCGGACGATCGCGGACAATGCGATCGAAAAACCAGGCTTCTAAAGGGTTATAATTGCCCGGCCCGTAAATATACGTCGGACGCACGGAGGTAAAAGGCAAGCCATTGTTTTGTAAAAATTCCTCCGTCTCGAATTTTCCGTAGTGGCGGCTATTGTCGTCAATGCGATCGCCTTCAATATGGGGCATCCGATCGGATTTCTCGTACACCCCAGCCGAACTGACGTAGACGAAATGCTCGACTTTATCTTTATAGATTTCTGCTAGCGGTTGCGTATCGCCGAGTTTGCGACCGTTGTTGTCGAAAACCGCATCGAATGTTTCGCCAGACAGCTTAGATTTTAACTCGTCGGCCTTGGTGCGATCGCCGTGAATTTGCCCCACCCCCTCCACTGGCGGCGGATTGTTACCGCGATTGAACAATACGACTTCGTGACCTTTTTCGACCAAAATTTGGGTTAAATACACCCCGATGAATCGGGTTCCCCCCATGATTAAAACGCGCATTTTTGCTCCCTTGTTTGCAACTTGGTAGGGTGGGCAATGCCCACCCTACGGCTTAGTTTACCATTTAATAACAGCGCACCAAAGCCGCGCGATCGCCATTGACGATCGCCCGATACAAAACCGCATTGGTACGGCCGTCGGTGGCCAGTTCCGACCAACCGCGACCGCCAGAAATAACGAGAAGCAGTTCGGCATCCTCCGTATTTTCACTCGCATCGTACACTTCCATCACCGCATCAACGGGGCGATCGGGGGTCTCGCGCAGTTGTTCGAGTTGCAACACCAAGTCCAACCAGTCTTCAGGTAGCGGAGTCTCCAGTTCGTGATGCAGTTGGCGCGGGCCGCGACCGTACACGCCATTATTAATAACGCGCAGGCGCAAGGTTTCTACGTCGGCGCGATCGATGGCGCTGTCTAATTGTGCCACCACCTCCGACCATTCGTCGAACTCTAAATGACGCGACAAACCGGAGGTGTCGGGGACGCATTGCAGGGCCGCCGCCGGACTGGCCGCCAAACCAACGATCGCCAGGGAAGAACAAAACCATGACAGTGGCTTCATTGATGTCGATCTCCACAACAATTTGTCGATCGCGGCTGAGAAGGCGATCGCTTTTTCCCGGATAGCACCTCCGAGGCACGTATTAAGAAGTAGAAGCGTTACAAAGGGAATCTACGATGCGTTACAACCTTCTACTTCTGTCTGGTTTGGTGTTCTTTGGCTCGATGGCTAGCACCGTCCAAATCTCGATGGCTTCGTCTAGTTTACCCTCTCAGGATGCGATCGCGCAAGTCCTGAATACGGAAGCGGATAACAACGACGATACCATGCCCCATCGCGGTAGCGGTCGTTAATCTCGCGATCGGTTAGAGACTGTGCCATAACTGCTCGCTTGTCCGTATCTCAATCGGGGTTTCCGATACGGGCAATTTTTCCCTGTTTAAATTTTACTCATCGTTTTTCATGGCGGCAACGATCGCCGTTTGGCTGGCCCCTTGATAGGCGCGATCGAGGAAGGTTTGCACGGCTTCGATAGTCGCTTGGCGCGATCGCGCCGAACCGGACACCACCCGACCTAATGGAATCTCTCCTAAAATATCGGCCGCCGTGCGACTGTCTGGCGGCGGTGCAATGACGACCAAAGAGGGATCGAGTTGGCCGTCATACTGCCAAAATTGTTGCAGGTCGATCGCCGCTTCGGTCGGTTCGGTTTCGGGTGTTTCCGCGATGGTTTCTTCGCGGGGTTCGACTTGTCGGCGCGATCGCAGTGCGGCGATAATTTCCTCCTTGCTGCGGCCGCGCAATTGAAACAACACAAACGGATCGTCTCCGAAGCGATCGCCGAGTAAATAATAGACTGCGCCGATATGCTTGCAGGGGTTGGCTTTGTCGGGACAACTACAGCGCGATCGGACTTCTTGTAAAGTAAAGGGAAACAATTGCAAGCCGTTGGCAACAAACGCCTCGTCGATATTATCTGGCATTTCTCCTGCCAGTAATTTAGCAGCAAATACCGCTCGCTGCGATAGGGTTTCGGTGACGTATTCCCAATCTTCATCGGAAAACGGATCGAGCCACAACGACACTTCGTAGGGTTCGGGTTCCGATCCTTGAACTTTGGCGATCGCCTTTTGTTTCTCGAAGTCAATGCTTAAAACGTTGCCTTCTCTGGCGTAGTTTCGGGCGCGTTCCAAGCGTTTTTTAAAGCGGTATTTATCTAGCAGGCCGAGCCACTGCTGCACCCACCATTCGCGATTTGATTGGAGTTGGTCTGTCATATCAATGAGCAATGAGCAATGAACAATAAACAACTGTAGGGGCTAAGCATTCACATAAGTTAACGAACGATTCTACCGATAACAAAACAGGGTAAATGCTTCGCCCGATCCAAGATGGATCGGATTATACCAGTAATTAAACAGATTCGATCCGATTGACTGTAGGGGCTAAGCATTCGCACCGAAAAAGGGAGAAAAACTCCATTAGCTCGAAGGCGAATGCTTCGCCCTTTCCGTAACATAACAAGAGAATTAAACAACAGTAAATCATGTTAAAATCGAACCTCCTAACAAGCGTTCGTAGCGACGATCGAGTTCCAGTTTCATCGCTGGAAATTGGGATAACTTCGGATCGCGATCGATGACCTTTTCCGCCGCATCTCGCGCCATGACTAACACCTCGCGATCGTCCACCAAACTGGCCAAAACAAAATCGGGCAACCCCGACTGTTTGGTTCCCAAAACTTCACCCGGCCCGCGCAAACGCATATCCATTTCGGCAATAAAAAAGCCATCTTGGGACTGTTCTAACACCTGCAAACGCTGCTTAGCATCCGCCGTCGCTTTGGCATTTGCAAGTAGCAAACAGAACGATCGCTCCGCACCGCGACCGACCCGACCTCGTAATTGATGCAACTGCGACAAGCCGAACCGTTCCGCATTTTCAATTAACATAACTGTCGCATTAGGAACGTCTACCCCCACTTCTACAACCGTTGTCGAGACTAAAATTTGCGTTTGGTTGTCGCGAAATTGCGCGATCGCCTCTTCTTTTTGCGCCGAAGTCATGCGACCGTGCAACAACCCCACTCGCCATTCTGGAAAGACCGTATCTTGCAGTTTTTCGTACTCCTCGATCGCCGATTTTAGATCTAACTTTTCCGACTCTTCAACCAAAGGTAACACCACGTAAGCCTGCCGACCCGATATCATTTCTCGCCGGATCAGATCGTAAGCCAAATTGCGCTCGCTAGCGGTAAGAACGGTAGTTTGAATCGCTTGTCGTCCGGGGGGTAATTCGTCGATCAGGCTGACATCTAAATCGCCATGAACGGTCAGCGCCAACGTGCGAGGAATGGGAGTCGCCGTCATCGATAAAACGTGACAGACTTCGTTAACGCCTTTTTGTTGTAATTTCGCCCGTTGGTGCACGCCAAAGCGGTGTTGTTCGTCAATAATTGCTAACCCTAAACGATGGAAGTTTACCGTGTCTTGAATCAAAGCATGAGTTCCCACTAAAACAGGCAGTTCTCCCGTTTCTAGCTGCGAGTGAATCTCCCGCCGCTTCGCCGCTTTCGTCGAACCCGTTAGCAGTTCGACAGGCAATTGTAGCAGGTTCAACCACGTCACCAACTTGTTATAATGCTGTTCGGCTAGCACTTCTGTCGGAGCCATTAACGCCGCTTGATAGCCTGACTGAATCGCTGACAGCATGGCAACTACAGCAACAACCGTTTTCCCCGAACCGACATCACCTTGCACTAATCGATTCATGGGTTCGGGTTTAGCTAGATCCTCGAGGATTTCCTCGACGACTCGCTTTTGGGCTCCGGTGAGATCGAAGGGTAACACCTGGTAAAACCGCTCCACAAGCTCTCCCTGGGTAGCGAGAACCACCCCGGTGACTTTTTTAACTTCATCTTGTTGGCGATCGCGTCTTCGTTGCAACAATCCCAATTGTAAGTAGAAAAATTCGTCGAATACCAAACGGCGGCGAGCCAGTTCTAAGGTATCGCGATCGGGTGGAAAATGGATGTTGGAAATGGCCGCAGGCAAGTCAATTAAATCGTAACTCTCCCGCAGTTTTGGCGGTAGTGGTTCCACCAGTTGCGTCACTGTTGGCATGGCTGCTTTTACCGCTTTTCGTACCGAATCCGCCCCGACTCCTTCGGTAAGTGGATAAACGGGAACCACGCGCCCGATCGTCATCGATTCGATCGAGCTTTCGGCGTGGTCTAGCACTTCAATTTCGGGATTGTCCAGGGTCAAACCGTATTTATTTTTCTTGACCAAACCCGAAGCTGCTACCATCGTACCGCGCGGATAGCGATATTTTTGGGCGTGTTTCCAACGCGGGTTATTAAACCGTTGTCCGGCGAAGAAGCGGCTGAGTTTAATTTGCCCCGTGCCATCTTTTATGGTTAACTGTAAAATCGACAGCTTTTTATTTTTCGGACTGCTGTAAATATTGCAACTTTTCACTGTTCCCAACAGCGTCACTGCTTCACCGGGTTCTAAGTCGCGAATGTTGACTTGGCGAGCGTAATCGATATGGTCGCGAGGATAATAGTACAGCAGATCGTAAACCGTATAAAGCCCCAAACGTGCCAAGCGATCGCCTTCTTTCGGCCCTACACCGTTGAGTTTTGTTAAAGGAAGATCCAGCGTCAGTTTGCCGCCGGGGGCTTTTAGCGGTGCGGTTTTCGGGGGCTTGTTGGCGATTTTCGTGGTGGGTGGCGGCTGAAAATGGGTTTGCTGTTTGAGGTTTTCTTCTAAATTACTGCTGCGATCGAGAATGCGTTGCACTTGCAATAAAAATCGCCGCGTCTCCTGGACTAAATACTGTCTTTGGGTTACACTAAGTTGGGGATAAACGGAAAAGCGATCGGCCATTTGTTGCCAGCGATCGCGATCGAACGCCGACAAACCGGGGACGGCAGTGCGAAAATTGACCTGCAAAAATTCGCTAAACCGATACTGGCGACCCATCAAATCAGGATAGCCCCTTTCGGCTTCCACTTCTAGGGCTTTTAACAATCGCGTCCAGTCGGGCATCACGGCCACCGAGCCAATGTCAGAACCCTTCGATTGTAGCACAGTTTTCATCGCTGTACAATTGTGTCGATCGCCAACCGGATCCGATCTCAACCGTCCCACTCTATCCCTTCATAAAATTCGGCGATTTCAATTTGGAACTCAAACGCATTCAACGATAAAATGGTTTTCGGATCGGCGTATTCTGAAAACATCCACTGGTTGGCTGCTGTTTTGATATAATGCTGGACATAAATGCGGTTTTGGGCAACAAGCAGATATTCTTGAAAAGCGTCGATCGTCCGATAAGCGGCGAACTTTTCAATGCGATCGTAAGTTTGGGTGGAACTGGATAGGACTTCGGCAATCAAACACGGATTGAGAATCGTATCTTTGCGTCCAGTTTGCCGTTGTAGCGGTTTGGAAGCCACCATCACACCGGGGTAAGTATAGATGTTGGCTTTAGGAATCCACAGACGCTGGTCTAGATGAAACGTTTCGTAGGGTTTCCCTTTTGAAAACAGGCTCAATGCAATGTAAAGGTTGCCACTAATGCGATTGTGTTCTGGGGTTCTACCCGTTATCGAGACAATTTCTCCGTTGCGGTATTCGTTGCGAATTTCTGAAGCGAGTTCGCGATCGAGATAGTCTTGGTGCGTATAGATTTTGGCTTCGGTCTGAGTTATCATCCCAGAAAGGCTCCTCTTTATTTCAAGTTGACGATTTGCGATCGCACTGAATCCTTTTATTGTAGCACGATTTTCAGTAGGGGACATTCTCAAATTGCCCCTACTGTTTTTGGAAAATGGTATGAATGGCAACTCCTACGAGCGATCGCGCTTGCAATTCGTCGCCGCAAACCCTAATAGAAGAATTCCCACCAGTGTCGAGGGTTCGGGTGTAGAAGCAGGTGGATCTTCAGTATGTACGGTCACTTTCCAGTTGTCAATTCCGGCGTGTACGGCAACAGCATTACAAGTTTGACATACTGAGTTCGAGCGGAAAAATCCAAATTGAATTGGCGAGCCATTTTCTGAGAAGTCAGGTTGACCGTTTATGGAAAAATCGAGGAAGTTCTGAGGATTGTCAGTGTAGCGGAAAAAGTCATGTTGCTGCAAGTTTGTCTGTTGTTTCTGCGTCCAAGACTCGACTTGCGGCCCGACTCCACCAGCTAAATAGAACCGATCGTCTTGCCAGAGTGCAATACCGGAACTCTGACCTAAATACCACCCTCCAAACAAAATGGAGTCCTCAGAAAAGTCGATCGACTGAATTGCGCCTTGAGTTTTAGGATTGTAAATGGCATCAGTCTTGCGATGAACTCCTATGACCCAGGAATCTTGAACACCAGGTGTTGGATAAACAGTATTGACGACGTGCATAAACTCCCCGTCGTTTCCATAGTCGGGAAATTGTTGCGTAAAAATCGAACCACCAAGGCCTCGAGTAAACGTTGTCAGTTCCCAATCTTCCTCATTGAAGGTAGAATCGGAATAGGTAAACGTAGCAGCGAGTGCGGGGGAAGCGATCGCGATCGCGCTAACCCAACCGAACGAGGCGATCGCCGCTTGACAAAAATGGCGTTTCATAATACAATTCCTTACAGCTAGAGTTTGGGCAACTCTGTATCGAGTGCCTTCAATAACTCTTTCTGGCTGCAACTTAGGAATTTACGCGCGATCGCGACTTTTGTAACAAATTGTAACAAATCTTTATATTGCTTCGATGACCCAATTTTCTAAAGTTGTGCGGCGATCGTCCATTCCCATCATTCTAGGCGCGATCGTCGCCGCGATCGGCTGTACGCCAGAACCCAGTTTGAAACCGCCAACCGCCGAAGAAACGGTAGAAGCACCCACCTCGCCACCGCCAGAAGTTAGCGCCGCACCGCAGACGATCGAACCCGCACCGCCTGTCACCCAAACCCCTCCCGAAACCCCGATCGAACCCGCCACAGAACCCGAGTGCGAGTCGCCACAAACCCAAGCGGAAATGAATATTTGTGCGGCAATAAGTTACCAAGAAGCAGACGACGAACTCAACCGCGTCTATCAAAATGTGACCCCGTTGCTAACAGAAACGCAGCGCGATCGCCTCACAGACGCACAACTAGCGTGGATCGAATTTCGCGATGCCGAGTGTCAATTTGCTGGTAGTCTGTATGAAGGGGGTAGTATCCAACCGCTAATTGTTGCAGGTTGCAAAGAAGATTTGACGCAGCGACGCACTGATGACTTGCGAGCCTATTTGCGTCAGCGTCCCATTGCTGCCACCAGCGACAGTTACGAAGCGGCTGACGATCGCCTCAATCAAGTGTACCAGGAACTCCTCGCCGAAGTGAGCGGCGATCGCGTTTCCCAACTCGAAACCGCCGAACTCGCTTGGATCGAGTTTCGCGATCGCGCCTGCGACTTTGAAGCCGAACTCGACAACGGGGAACGCCAAAACTGCACGATCCGCATCACCCAAAACCGCAGCGATCGCCTAGCCGAACACCTAGAAACCAACTCCATGTAATGTGGTACAATCGATCTGTACTGTTTTGCTATATCCAAACCTCCGGCTGAGCGCTAAAGGTATTATTTATTGCTCATTGTTCGTTGCTCATTGTTCATTGATATGACGACTGTTACTACCCAAAACTGGAACGCGATCGCCCGAGAATTTGAATCCTTACTCGGCAAAAATAGCGTCGTGCGTCGCAAAGAAGAATTACTCGTTTACGAGTGCGACGGCTTAACCAGCTATCGCCAACGTCCGGCATTAGTGGTGTTACCGCGCACCACAGAACAAGTGTCACAAGCCGTTAAAACCTGCGATCGCCTGGGTTTACCCTGGGTCGCGCGAGGTGCGGGAACCGGACTCTCTGGCGGCGCGTTACCGAGTCCCGACTGCGTGTTAGTCGTAACCGCATTGATGAAAAAAATCCTCAATGTAGACCTGGAAAATCAGCGCGTTGTCGTCCAACCTGGCGTTATTAACAACTGGGTCACGCAAGCCGTAAGCGGAGCCGGATTTTACTACGCACCCGACCCCTCCAGTCAAATTATTTGCTCCATTGGTGGCAACGTTGCCGAGAATTCCGGTGGCGTTCACTGTCTCAAATACGGTGTCACCACCAATCACGTTTTCGGGTTAAAAATTGTGCTTCCTGATGGGACGATCGCCGACATTGGTGGCGAGATTCCCGAAATGCCGGGATACGATCTCACGGGTATATTTGTAGGTTCTGAAGGGACGCTGGGAATTGCCACCGAAATTACCTTAAAAATCCTCAAAATTCCAGAGCGCATCTGCGTTTTACTGGCTGATTTTACCAGCATCGAAGCCGCAGGTGCAGCCGTCGCCGATATCACTCGCGCTGGCATCATTCCGGCGGGAATGGAGATGATGGACAACTTCAGTATCAACGCAGTCGAAGACGTGGTAGCGACGGGCTGCTATCCTCGCGATGCTGAAGCTATTTTGCTCGTCGAACTCGATGGTATGGATGTGGAAGTTGAGGTCAATAAAAAACGAGTCGCCGAACTGTGCCAGAAAAATGGCGCTCGCACGATAACCAGTGCTAGCGATCCGCAAACGCGCCTGAAATTGTGGAAAGGACGTAAAGCGGCTTTTGCGGCGGCGGGCAATCTCAGCCCGGATTATTACGTGCAAGATGGCGTAATCCCGCGCGGAAAGTTGGCAGAAGTGCTGGCCGAAATTGAAGCCTTGAGCCAGCGCAGTGGCTACCGCATTGCCAACGTTTTTCATGCCGGCGATGGCAATTTGCACCCCTTGATTTTATACGATAACTCGGTGGAAGGATCCTTAGAAAAGGTGGAAGAAGTGGGGGGAGAAATCCTCAAACTTTGCGTCAACGCCGGAGGGACAATTTCGGGAGAGCATGGAATTGGGGAAGACAAGAAGTGCTATATGCCCCAACTGTTTAACGATGTCGATCTCGAAACCATGCAATGGCTGCGGCAAGTATTTAACCCCAAAGGGTTAGCCAACCCCGGCAAAATTTTCCCGACACCGCGCACTTGTGGAGAAGCTGCCATGGCCCAAAAAAGCGATCGCTTTGCCAATGTCGAGCGATTTTAAGGAGTAACTGTAATGGTTCAACTTCACCCCCAACTCCTGACAACTCGCAGCTTTATCGATCGCTACGGCGACACTCCTGAATACGAGCTCGTTGATGGAGAACTTATCAATTTGGAACCGACAGGTGGCCACGAACAAGTATCGGGCTTTATCGGACGAAAACTAAATGTCGCTATTGAGAACCGAGACGATCCCTACCTCATTCCCTATCGCTGTCTCATCAAAATATTGGGAACCGAAACGGCTTTTCGACCCGATATTATTGTCCTCGATCGCCCTCAACTGGCTCGAGAACCGTTGTGGGAACGCGAACCCGTAATTTGTCGGGGAACCTCGGTCAAATTAGCGATCGAAGTTGTCAGCACAAACTGGCAAAATGACTATGCTCGCAAAACTGAAGATTATGCCCTGTTTGGTATCCCTGAATACTGGATCGTCGATTATTTGGGACTTGGGGGGAGAGACTATATCGGCACTCCCAAGCAGCCGACTTTGACATTGTGTATACTAGAAGGCGATCGCTACCGCAAACAGATATTGCAAGGGCGCGATCGGCTCGAGTCTCCCGCTTTTCCCACGCTGGATATCTCTGTCGATCGCATTTTTGCTGCTGGAGGATCTACCTCCTAAACTAACCCACTTTATCGATTTTGTCAACATGGCTAAAGGTTTTGGTTCCAATTCCCCAAAAAATAACCGACTCGGCTATATCCTTGTTTTAATGCCCCAAACTCAGGGATATGCAGCGAGTTTCTCATTCGGTCAGAAATTTCCTGGCTTTGGTGATGATGGCGAAGAGGATTTTATTGGCATTACCAATATGCTTAAAGACGCTCAAGTTTGGAAAAGTAAAAAGCAAGCTCGATCGGCGATTGGATTGTATGCAGAGTTTTTACTCGATCGCGTTCGAGAAGAGGTAGAAGTCTCTGTTTACATCAAATCTCTGCAACGCGATCGCAGTGGCGAACTCACAACAGAATTCGTAGAAGCCGTGCCCGTTTTCGCTACCCCTGAAGGGATAACTGTTACCAAGTCGCGGTAAAATTAAGTCACTCAAACCCGATACTCGAAAACCAGCAGGTTTTCCGAAGCGGGTAACAATTCGACGGCAACGGGAACCGCACCTTCAAAATAATCTAAAGGGCGATCGTCGAGGATAATATCGACATCCGCAAACCCTTTCATGCGCTCTTCTCGAGGGATGCGGTTTTGCGTCCAAACCGCATCCGCACAGCGCCGACCCGTTATCCAAACTTGAGACACGCCAAAGCAAGAAGCAGCGCGAACGGCGGCTCCCACGTTGAACGGATCGCGCGGATCGTACATGAGAATGGCGGGAAATTGACCCGGACAAGCGGCTTTGAAGGGCCATTTCGGCAATCTCGCACTCGTTCGACTCATCGGTTTGCCTCGATCCAATTATCGCTCTATTATACCAAATCTGGCGACAATTGATGCAAGCATTCTAGTATTTTACCATAGAATGGAGTAGAAAACTGGTTTTCTGCGTAACTTGAATACTTACGGGCAAACGCCGTTTGCCCCTACAATTTTTTGTGACAGGACTGGAAAAGATGATATTTAATATGAAATCTGGTTAATCGGTGCTACAATCTGATACACCTGGGCGGGCGAAGCATTCACCCTGTTGAGTTATCGGTAGAATCGTTCGTTAACTTATGTGAATGCTTAGCCCCTACAAATACCGGATCTGATATAACAGGAGGACGATCGCGCCAAATGATATTTAACGAGCTCATCTACTATCTTTTTCTTGCTGTTGCCGTCTTCATTTTCTTTTCCCTTCCTAGAACCCTTCGTGCCTGGTGGTTGGGGTTTCTCGGTATTGTTTTTTATGCGTACTACGCCGGATCGCTGGTGTTCTTATTTTTGTTTGAAGCCGTTACGATCTATTTTCTCTCGAAAACGAGCCGTAAAAATGCAACGATTTTTGTATTTTTAGTCTCTCTATGCGTTTGCGTTCTTGCCTATTTCAAATATAGGAACACCTTGCTACTGGGACTATTTCGCAGCTTGGGAACCGTGACCGATACCGAAATTCCTACGCTGGCAAGTTTTATTCTCCCGTTGGGCATTTCGTTCTATACCTTTGAATTTATACAGTATATCGTCGATTTTCGCAAGGGAGAGATCGCCCATCCTCCCTTTAAGGACTATCTCGCATTTAATATCTTTTTTCCGACCTTAGTTGCCGGCCCGATCAAACGATTTCAAGACTTCGCCCCGCAACTAGAAGCGGCTCGCTTTTCCTATAATAATCTTAATGCAGGCATAACTCGCATTCTCATTGGCGCTGCCAAAAAAGTGATAATTGCTGACTCGATGAATTTTTGGGTGCAGCCACTTTTGCAGTCAAAAGACGCGATCGCTTCCACAGGAACCGCCGAACTTTGGGTTGCCTTATTCGCCTATTCAATTAAAATTTATATGGATTTTTCTGGCTATTCCGATATTGCCATCGGTTCGGCGAAACTATTCGGCTTGACCGTTCCCGAAAACTTTAACGCGCCCTATTTACGTTCCAACATTGCTGAATTTTGGCGTAACTGGCACATCTCCCTGACCACTTGGATAACCCGCTACGTTTACATTCCGTTAGGTGGCTCTCGGGTGCGCTTGCGGCGGGTTATTTTTAATGTTATGGTAGCAATGGCCGTATCGGGATTGTGGCACGGATCGCGCTTGCATTTTCTGTTTTGGGGACTCTATCACGGCGCGTTACTCGCAGTTTACCGCATCTATCGCAGTCGCATTTCCCCGTACTTACCTAATGTCGATCGTCCCTACGCGATCGCGTTAAAACCTCTGTCGATCGCGTTTACATTTGTTTGTGTCACCATCGGTTGGGGACTGTTCGTGATGCCGATCGAGAATTTTGTTATCTTAGTAAAGCGCCTATTTGCCATTTCCGCGATCGGCAGCTAAAATCTAACTATAATGTGGCGATCGATGATTTGTATGCTAGCCTGGAGTAGATTGTAGTGTAGGCGACGATTCCCCCTACAATCTAGCTCGCTTTAAAAATTCTCTCAGTGCTAATTCTGTTAATTTCTCAAGCGATCGATAAACGTTAGGATCTTCTTCAACAAGGTTGCATTTTTTCAGAAATTGGCAATATCGATCGATGGTCATTGCTAGACCGTTGACAAGTAGATTAAAATTGAAATGCTTTTGTACAAGCATTTTTCGAGTTTCTACATTTTGAAGGATTGAATCGTTTCCTTTCCATTTTAGAGGCCCGTATCCTCGCCATAAGTTGAGGGCCTGACTACTTAGGTCTCGTTCAAAAGATAGCCATTCTTTAAGGGTTATCAACTTTTTAGTCCCATTGGGAAAGAAACCAACATCGGTTACATCTTGTCCGTAAAACCAGATTTTTATTCGATAAATTGCCATGTCGCAGGTTAAAGGGTAGCTAACTCGTTTTTTGTTACGCCCTTTCTTCTTAGGAAATGGAAGGAATAAGCAAACAAATACCTTTTGTCGATTGACATCGAAATTGATTTCAGCAATGCAGTTATTTTTCCCTTTAGTATAAGTTATTGCCCCGTTACTGTAGCTTTCTTTGATAGACAAGGGATAACTTAGAATTTGTTTTCGCATTTGCAACAACGCTTCTCGATCGCGATCGGAGCATCGTTCTAATAAATTTACAAGCGCTCTAGGAGGTGGAGCAACTTCGTTGTCCTGGCTCAATTTTACAGATACAAACCGAGCCGCAACTTGTGTATCGTCAAAATATCGATACAATTTGAAATAGGGAGAACTATCCAAATAAGTTGTCTCATAGCGAAAAAGTTGAAATGCTAATTTGCTACATTCAACTTCTCCAATATTACTCTCTAGAAAATCGGGCGCAATCGCAACTAAAATAATAGGAAAATTGTAATTAACTCCTTCCAGACTTGGTTGTTCCTTGTTCAGTAAAATATAATAACGAGTTAGTTGCGAAACAAGTCCGCTATCAAAACTGTTTTTAAGCTCAAGAACATGGAGTTGTCCGCGAGCATCGATTGCAAGTAGATCGCAATATCTTCCCTCAATATAAAACTGTTGGCAAATGACTTTTAGGTTTAAGAGTTCTTCAAGTTTGCTTAAAATGAATTCTTCGAGATCGGCTTCAGATGTGAATTTCCAGCTATTGCCCAGTTGGGTAATATTACTCATTGGAATCTCCTGGTAAAACTGTTCTATTAGGGAAAGTATTGTCCATATCTACATCGGGGGTAAAAACAAGCCAGCTACAGGTAATTGTACCTGACGATCGCTCGGTAAAGCAAGAACCCCATTGTCACTGACGATCGCCTCCTGCCCATAACCTGTCTGTGTCGGGTTCGTGTAAACATAGACTTGACGATCGCGGACATCTAAAACCCAGTATTCGGGGATCCCTTCTCGGGCGTAAATGACTCCTTTGCGGCCGCGATCGAATGCTAAAGTGGTATGGGAGACTTCAATCAGCCATAAAATATCTTCTGCCATGGGATGGCGATCGACGTAGCGATTGTCACGCCAGCGAACGATCGCAATATCCGGTTCGGGTTCGGAAGTCGAGAGGGTAATAGGGAGTTGCATTCGGATGTGGGCTTTTCCAACTAGCAAACTTGTGAGATAATCGCTAATATTTTGGACAGTGGCCGCATGAGGGGGACGGTTGGGACTTTTACGAATAATTTCGCCGTCGATGAGTTCGACGCGATCGTCGGGAGTGAGAATACCAGCTTCAATCATCTGGTGGTATTCATCGACCGTCCATCGCCGGAGTTCTACAGACAGCATGGGAACCTAAAGAGCAGTGGCTACCCACATTTTATCTCAGGAAGTCGCGATCTGACGATACGCCAACATCCACCCAGCCCAGCGATCGTCGCAGTTGTCTTTGGGGCAACAATCTGGTATAGTCAGGCAGTAGCCAGAAGAGCTTGTTAAGTGTCCCCCAACAAAATAAGAAATTATGGCCCGAAAATCTAAAGCCTTCAAAGAGTTGTACCAAGCTCGCAAGCAACCCAAAAGGAAGCGCAAAACAGGTTCAAATCGCCTGCTAGAGACAGCCGCAAAAGAACTGGGACTCGCCCTCAAACGACTCGTCTCCAGCCCACCGGGACAGGAAAAAATGTCTGACATTTTGGAGAATTTTGCCGAACCCTACCTACCACGGCCAGAGGAGGACGGCGATCTAGAAAAGTTTGAATATGTTTTCGATTTAGCAGTCATCGCCTGGAATTCAACCATTATCTCTCCATCAAATCCCTTAGAAATACAGGAAAAACTGTTTGAGCAAGCAGACAATCCAGAATGGGAATTAGAGACCAGGGAAGTCCTCCGATCGATGGTCGAACGGAAACAGGAGCATTTTCCCGAGTGTAGGAGAATGATTCTGAATTATACCCTAGAAGATCGAGGATACGATTACTACCTGTCAGTCATGTCGAGTTCAGAGTTGAAACCGGACGATAAAGCGTCTGAAGATACCGAAACCGATCCCCAGGAATAACAACAAACCTACAGATCTAGCTGTTTCCGTAGAACGCTTGGCGCGATGCGATCGCTTTTGCCAGTATTGTGTCTTTAAGAAAGTGTGGGGTTGTCAGTGGCGATCGACGATTTGTATGCGGGTTTGACAATGTGGTATACTCGATAAACTCGTCAGCCTCCAAAGGCGATCGCGACGACGACAAAACAAGCTAGTCCCCCGCACTCCCCTTGGCGCGAAATCGCGGTACAATAGTAAAAACGCCACGCCCCCGAGTGGTAATATAGGGATCTCCGCGTTGTAATCCGGTGCTGCGATGTTGTAAGTTGTACTATCGAGGGAGACCCAACCCACCTGAAATCCTAGACAAACCCCCCGATCGCGAATATAGACAAAAGCTATAGATTCTGCTAAAACCATAAACTAACCTGATGAAACTGACATTCTGGAGGACATCAACTTGCCGCAAACCTATCGAGTCGCCATTTTAGGGGCGACAGGAGCCGTCGGAACCGAACTGATGGAGCTCCTCGATCGCCGCGATTTTCCCCTCAACGACCTCAAACTGCTCGCTTCCGAACGCTCCGCAGGGCGTACCCTACCCTTCAAAGGGAAAAAACTGACCGTCGAAGCCGTCAGCAAAGCCGCCTTCAAAGATATCGATTTGGTGCTAGCTTCAGCCGGAGGATCCACCTCCAAAGCCTGGGCCCGTACCGCCGTCGAAGCGGGAGCCGTTGTCATCGACAACTCCAGTGCCTTTCGCATGGATCCGAGCGTGCCCCTCGTCGTCCCGGAAATCAATCCCGACGCGATCGCCACTCACAACGGCATCATCGCCAACCCCAACTGCACCACCATTTTAATGGGCATGGCCGTGTGGCCCCTGCACCAAGAACGCCCCGTGCGGCGGATCGTGGTCTCTACCTACCAGTCGGCGAGCGGAGCCGGGGCCAGAGCCATGGAAGAACTGCGGGTGCAAGCGGGAGCGATTTTAGAGGGCAAAGAAGCCATCCCCGACATTTTGCCCCATCCTCTGGCCTTCAATCTTTTCCCCCACAATTCCCCCATCGACGAAGCGGGATATTGCCAAGAAGAGATGAAAATGGTCAACGAAACCCGCAAGATCTTTGGCGACCCGGATCTGAAAATTACCGCCACTTGCGTTCGAGTTCCCGTGCTGCGGGCCCATTCGGAAGCGGTTAACCTAGAGTTTGACGAACCGTTTCCCGTCGATCGGGCGCGAGAGTTGTTAAAATCGGCTCCGGGGGTTAAAGTTGTCGAAGATTGGCAGAAAAACTACTTCCCCATGCCCATTGATGCCACCGGGAAAGACGATGTTTTAGTAGGGCGCATTCGCCGCGATTTGTCCAACCCCCAAGGGTTAGAATTATGGCTGAGCGGCGATCAAATTCGCAAAGGTGCGGCTCTCAATGCCGTGCAAATTGCCGAATTGTTAGTCACCCAAAAACTGCTGCGATCGGCCGCAGCCATGGCGAGTTAAGATGGTTAGCACGAGTGTTGATTTCGGACGAGTTCTCACGGCAATGGTTACGCCCATGACCGCCGATGGTGGCATTAATTATACCATTGTCGAACAGTTAGCCGCCCATTTAATCGCCAATGGCAGCGATACTCTCGTGGTTTGCGGCACCACAGGCGAATCTCCGACCCTGACTTGGGACGAAGAAGCTGACTTATTTCGTGCTGTCAAAAGTGCGGTCGATGGCAAAGCCAAAATTATTGCCGGAACCGGATCGAATTCCACTCGAGAAGCGATCGACTATACCCAAAAAGCTGCTAAAATTGGGGTAGATGGTTCCTTGCAAGTGGTTCCTTACTACAACAAACCGCCGCAAGCCGGGCTCTACCAACATTTCAAAACCATTGCCGAAAGTTGTCCCGATTTGCCCTTAATGTTGTATAATATTCCAGGACGCACGGGAAAACGTTTGGAAGCCGATACCATCGCCCGTCTAGCTGAAATTCCGAACATTGTCGCCATCAAAGAGGCGAGCGGCGATCTAGAACTCGCCACTCAAATTCGCCGCCAAACTTCGCCAGAATTCGAGATCTATTCGGGGGAAGATAGCCTGACGCTACCCTTGCTGTCAGTGGGGTGTAAAGGGGTCGTCAGCGTCGCCAGCCATCTCGTCGGCGATCGCCTGCAAGCGATGATTCGCGCTTTTGAAGCCGGAAAAAACCAAGAAGCGATCGACACTCACCTACAACTTTTCCCTTTGCTTAAAGCCTTGTTTGTTACCACCAATCCCATTCCCATCAAACGCGCTCTCGCCTTACAAGGTTGGGATGTGGGAACGACGCGATCGCCCTTGTGCGAAGGGGACGAAACCCTCGATCGCGCCTTAAAAACAGCCATGTCGCCATTGGGGTTACTCGCCTAGCCCGAATTTTTCTCAATGGGAACGCGGGACTCAAAACCGCGATCGCCCCTGCATTCTTTAGACGTTTCAATTTCTCAACACCAAAGCTAAAATCCATAGGATCTGTATGAGCAAGAACAACAAACCCGAAACCCCCCTAAAAATTATTCCTTTAGGCGGGCTGCACGAAATTGGTAAAAATACCTGCGTGTTTGAATACGAAGACGAAATCATTTTACTCGATGCCGGACTGGCCTTTCCCACCGACGGAATGCACGGTGTCAATATCGTCTTACCGGATATGACCTACCTGCGCGAAAACCGTCATAAAATTAAAGGCATGGTGGTCACGCACGGACACGAAGACCATATCGGCGGCATTGCTTTCCACCTCAAACAGTTCGATATTCCCGTCATTTACGGCCCCCGTTTGGGCTTGGCATTGTTGCAAGGCAAACTCGAAGAAGCAGGCGTGGCCGATCGCACGGAATTGCGCACTGTACAACCGCGAGAAATGGTGCGTTTGGGTAAAAACTTTTTAGTCGAATACATTCGCAACACCCACTCCATGGCCGACAGCTATACGGTGGCCTTGCATACCCCGTTAGGCGTGGTGATTCATACCGGAGATTTCAAAATCGACCATACCCCCGTCGATGGAGAGAAATTCGACTTGCAAAAACTGGCCGAACACGGTGAAAAAGGCGTACTCTGCCTGATTAGCGATTCGACTAACTCAGAGGTTCCCGGCTTTACCCCTTCTGAAAGTGCGGTGAAACCCAACCTCGATCGCGTCTTTTCCCAAGCCGAGGGTCGCTTGTTGGTGACAACATTCGCGTCTTCTATTCACCGGGTCAACATCATTTTGCAACTGGCCGAAAAACACGGTCGTTCCGTTGCTGTGGTGGGGCGTTCCATGCTCAACGCGATCGCCCACGCCCGCACTTTAGGATACGTCAAATGTCGCGACGAACTGCTCAAACCCTTGGGGGCGATTCGCAACCTTCCCGACGAGAAAGTGCTGATCTTGACCACCGGATCTCAAGGGGAACCCCTAGCAGCATTGAGTCGCATTTCTCGCGGCGAACATCGGCAGATTTCCATTAAACGAGGCGATACCGTCGTCTTTTCGGCTAACCCCATTCCCGGAAATACGATCGCGGTGGTCAATACCATCGATCGCCTAATGATGTTGGGGGCTAATGTTATCTACGGACGCGACAAAGGCATCCACGTTTCCGGTCACGGATCCCAAGAAGATCAAAAATTGATGCTGGCGTTGACTCGTCCTAAGTTTTTTGTTCCCGTTCACGGCGAACACCGGATGTTAGTGAAACACTCCAAAACCGCCCAAAGTTTGGGGGTTCCCGCCGAGAATATGGTGATTATCGACAATGGGGATACGGTGGAGTTGACCCAAAACAGCATTCGCATCGGCGATCGCGTTCCTTCGGGGATCGAATTGGTAGACTCCTCTCGCATTGGCGTTGTGGGTGCGTCGGTACTTAAAGAACGGCAACAACTGGCCGAAGATGGGGTCGTCACCGTGGCCGCGGCTGTCGGTGGGGACGGTCAACTGACGGCGAAGCCGGACGTGCACCTGCGCGGTGTAGTTGGGGCCGATCGCACCGAGTTTACCCAAAAAGTTGGCGAAGCCATTGAGAAGGTACTCAACAACCGTTGGCAAGACTTCGTAAGTTCGACTCACAACGGCAAACCGGAAATTGACTGGGTTGGTGTCCGGACGCAGGTAGAACGGGAACTGCTACGCTTGGTACGGCGGACGTTCCAAGGTAATCCCTTGTTGGTGTTGCTGATGCCCGAACCCCAAGGGGAACCGGAAGCCACACAGAAACCGAAAGTGGAACCGAAGGTGCAGACTTCGCGACCGACGGGACGACGACGGACGCGATCGGCGGCCCGCGTCGCTTCGTAGAACGCGAAAAAGAGGGGGGCGATCGTCCTCCCTCTTTTTCGATCGCCGTGTATGACACAAATTGACAAACTTACCCGATCTGCTTATCCTATAGAATGAAACGATAAAGCGGCTGTCCGTATAAGAGTTAATGAACCTTGAAATTATTACACCACAGCAAATACAGCAAAGGCAATACTGGATATCTGAAATTAGCCAGTTAAGTGGTAATTTTGGTGCTGACTCTCAAAGACTGGAACAGGAAATTACCAGTGAAATAACAAGACATGGTGTTAGTAGCTTAATTGGTCACTTACGCTTGTGCGGTGCAATTCCCGAGCAATACGGGCACGACACTAGCGAAGAGAAGCTGTATTCAAAATATACGGATGTTGTAATTGCCCAAGCCTATGCTGCAATGGGAATTACAAGTATGGTTCTGAAAGAACGCGCAGATGCGGCTGATGTTGAGTGCGTAACACCTCGATATAGCTTTGTGGCTGATGCCAAGGCGTTCCGCCTTAGTCGAACAGCTAAGAATCAGAAAGATTTTAAAGTTCAAGCAATGGATGGCTGGAAAAAGGGAAAGCCATATGCAATGGTAGTTTGTCCTGTTTACCAACTTCCGTCTCGGACAAGTCAAATATATCAACAGGCTATAACAAGAGGGGTTCGTATATCGACTTACACTCATTTATCAGTTTTAGTTCGATATGCTCAATATGAAAGTCGCGATCGATCTATTGATTTACTTCAGGACATTTTCAAGACAGTGGATACCCTTAATCCGTCCAAAATTGCGAGTATTTATTGGCAAGCAATTAACAGAGTAATGATTGAGTTCGATCCATCAATAAGAGATGTTTGGATTGAAGAGAAAAAAGCATCGTCTGAATCTATCTATCTTGATCGAGAAGAAGCTCTTCAGTTCCTAGCGTCAGAAAGAGAAATAATGATGAAACTTTCTAAAGAAGAAGCAATTCGAGAAATCTTGAAATCCAGCAAAATAGACAACAAAATCGCATCCGTTCGTTCAGTCTCCGACAACAGTATTCTGTCAATACAATAAGTTATGAACTGGACAAAAAACAACATTTATCTCAACGACGGTATCGAAGCCATCAAAGCGATCGCCGATGACAGCGTTCATCTGATTTTGAGCGATATTCCCTATGGTATTGGGGCCGCAGAATGGGATGTTTTACATGATAACACCAACTCCGCTTATCTCGGCCAAAGTCCGGCGCAAGCAAAGGCGGGTGCGGTGTTCCAAAAACGCGGTAAACCCATCAACGGTTGGTCGCAAGCCGATCGCGACATTCCCA
>CAKZKB010000540.1 GCA_937121005.1 uncultured cyanobacterium
AATGTTCTATAAGTGTAGGCAACCAGGGAATAAATACGAGTAAAGGAAGAAAAACTGTAGGGGCGAACGGCGTTCGCCCTCCAAGCACAAATGTAGGTGCAAACGATCGGAGATCCCCCCTAACCCCCCTTAGTAAGGGTAGGATTAATTGACGGGTTTTGGCTTTTCCATTAACAGGAGATAGTATGTAGGCACGAATGGCGTTCGCCCGATCGCGAAAAAATTGCCATCGCAATATTAATAACGAAAAGACGATCGCGACTTGAGATCCATACGCGAGAATAAAAAAGTAGTGAATGTACAAGCCAATGCTGTTAGCTGCGATCCAAACGACGATCGCGACAAGGCGATGCTGGCGATTTTGGATAACCCAAATTAAAGCACTCAGAGCGATCGCGACTAGAAAGAGGGGTAATGTATAGTGGCGGGCTTCTTGAGAGAGATAAACGCAAAATGGCGACACCGCCATCAGTGAAGCCGCAATTAACCCAGAAGTCGGCGAAAAGGCGATATAATTGAGAGCGAAAACAGCGACGATCGCCCCCACTCCGAACAATGCAGACAGCGATCGCATCTGCCAAGCGAGAGAATCAAAAAACCCATCGATCGCGCCGATCCAGCTATGGGTCAAACAGAAAAAAAGCGGTGGGTGAGTGGACTCCACAGCAACGTTGCGAGCAATTTCGCCGCAAGTGGCATCGGGATTAAAGGTGAGGTGAAACTGCGAAAACAGCGCGTTTAAGGGTAAGTCTGAGGGCGATCGTCCCAGGCTAAAGAGGGCGGTGAGGATTTCATCCGCCCACAACGGTTTACCATCAAGATGCCAAAACCGTAAGATCGCCCCAACCAGGACGATCGTCCCTAAAACAAGATAGCGAGATGGCGATCTCAATCTCAATATTTAAGATCCCCCCTAACCCCCCTTATTAAGGGGGGAATTACCGAAAACTTCTTAGCTTCCCCGAACTCGCGGGGGACGGGAGGGAGATCTATAAAATGTTACTTGTCACCATCTTTGTCAACTTTGGGAACGATATCGGGACGTTCTTTGTCTTCCCAACCGGGGGGACGCTTGGAATTGTACCAGGCGATCGACCCCAAGACGACAGCAGCGATGAACCCGACAACGTAGACGGCGACAGTGGCGACGGGAAATTGGGAGGCTTCGGCGGCGGCTGCGATTAACATACTCATTTTGGATCCTCGATCGTGCAATACTCGCATTGTCGTCATTGTACCCGAGTTTGCCATCGATCCCGAGAGCGATGTCCGCGCAATAACGAAACGATCGCGCCAAAGAAGGCCGATCGTTCCGCAAGAAATCCCCAATTTATTTATTTAGGGGGTTGCGCGATGAGAAAAAGCCGGGTATAATACGCTACATCCACTATCGGACAGTCGATTCTCGACAAGCGAGGTTATACTGCCGCCACCGCTAAGGGTCGAGCAGCCGAACGTTCTGCCGGGGGTGCAGCAGCCGGTTCCTTCTTCTCGATGGCTTGGGGTTGAGCTTCGGCTTTCGGTTCGGGAGATGCCGGATCCTGCACTTGCAAACGAGTACAAGGAATGGTATCAGATAGAATGGCACTGGCCATCATCCCCGTGTGGATTTCCAGTTGAGCCGCCGCTAGGGTCTCAAACACGAGTCGCTGTCCGGGAAAGACGACGCGCTCGAAATACCAATTGGGAACGTTGGTGATGCGGGCCACCTGGATTTGGCTGGTGGCGTTGACGTAGCAGCAAAGGATGGGGTTGGCGCTCGCTGCGGGGATGGGGTCGAGAATCTGTGCCATAACGATTTTTCTTAACTTAAGGTTGTGCGAAGGTTTGTTTCGTACTGTTACAAACTAAGCTAACATCGAGCGATCCCCGATTGCTGTAAACGTGACTACCAAGCGCGATCGTTCTGGCGATCGTCTACCCTCGACGCGATTCAAAAACCCCCCATACAGGCGGTTTGCACCCCAAACCGAGCAAATCGGCGCGTCAAGCGGGAACGACACCCGGCAAGCTGCGGGGATCGCTCGTGTAGGCCTCTATACCTAGTGTAACGTCTGTTTTCAGACTTCAAAGAAATTTTATTTTTTTTAAAGTTAGTCGGCCAAATGGCCGAATCCCCGCGCTGTATCCGTAGATTTGCGGGGAATCCAAGCGGGGATCGCCGACTTCCCACCTACGGTTTAGGGATTTGCAGTTTGTTGTTGTTGCCAATAGCGTTCGATCAGGAGAATAGCAACAATATCGTCAACGGGACGAGGTGGGACTCGCATTCCTTGCGGGATCAGGCGCGACAATCCCTTCGGCGGGTACATCTTCCAATAGCGATCGCGAGCTTCTAGGGTCGAATTGCGTTCGTTTACCCTGACGATTGTCATGCGATCGGGTAAGTTCTCTTGAAGTTTTTGTTGCCAACTTTTAGACGTGGTGCGATCGCCCATGGCGATGGTAAGAACAGCAAAGCGATCGCACAATTGGGCAATAGTGGCGATCGCCTCGGCCGCAGGTACGACTTCGTGATAAAATAAGTCACCCTCAGCCGACATCACCGCGATGCCGCACTTATCCCGTCCGGGATCGAACCCTAAAATTGTCATCGACATATGTAACAGAAGTTGAGCGTAGGTTGGGTTGAAGTATGAAAACCCAACAACCGTAACTGATGGACTTGGGTATCGTTCCTTTTCCCAACCTACGAGATTTTGGAACGTCCAGGATTAATTGCTCATTGCTCATTGCTCATTGTTAATTGTTCATTGATATGCCTCTTTCTTTCGTCGGACTGCACAACCATAGCGATTATAGCCTCTTAGATGGAGCCAGCCAACTACCCCAAATGGTAGCGCGGGCTGCTGAGTTGGGAATGAAAGCGATCGCGCTTACCGATCACGGTGTCATGTACGGTGCGGCGCAGTTAGTTAAACTCTGTCAAAATCATAATATTAAGCCGATTATCGGCAACGAAATGTATATTATGAACGGCGATGTTACCAAACAGGAACGCCGTCCGAAATACCATCAGGTCGTCCTTGCTAAAAATATGCAAGGCTATAAAAATTTAGTGAAGCTAACCACCATTTCTCATCTAGAAGGCTATCAGGGAAAAGGAATTTTCGCTCGTCCTTGCATTAACAAAGATCTGCTAAAAGAGCATTCCGAAGGCTTAATTGTCACCAGCGCTTGCTTGGGTGGAGAACTTCCCCAAGCCATTTTACGCAAGCGTTACGAGGTCGCGCGAGAACGGGCAAAATGGTATCAGGATGTCTTTGGCGACGACTTCTATATCGAAATTCAGGATCACGGTTCCCAAGACGATCGCTTTGTTAATGTCGAACTCGTAAAAATTGCTCGCGAACTTGACATTAAAATTATCGCCACCAACGATTCTCACTTTACCGCTTGCAACGATGTCGAGGCCCACGACGCGCTGTTGTGCATTCAAACAGGTAAGAAAATTATCGAAGCTAAACGAATGCGCTATAGCGGAACCGAGTATCTCAAATCGGCTGACGAAATGGCGCAACTGTTTCGCGATCATCTCAGCGATGATGTCATCGAAGAAGCTATTTCTAACACCGTCGAACTCGCCGATAAAGTCGAACCCTACAAACTCTTTGGCGAACCGCGTATCCCCGACTATCCCATTCCTCCCAACCACACCGCCGATAGTTACCTCGAAGAAGTGACGTGGAATGGTTTGCTAGAACGCTTGAAATTGCAATCTCGCAGCGAAATTCCCAACGAGTATAAAGAACGCATGGAAAGCGAACTCAGCATCATGCAGTCGAAAGGATTTTCGACCTACTTTCTTGTGGTTTGGGACTATATCAATTTCGCGCGATCGCAGAAAATTCCGGTCGGCCCCGGACGGGGTTCGGCGGCGGGATCTCTAGTCGCTTATAGCTTAAAAATCACCAATATCGATCCGGTTCATCACGGTTTACTGTTCGAGCGATTTTTGAATCCAGAACGTAAATCCATGCCCGATATTGATACAGACTTTTGCATCGATCGCCGGGAAGAAGTGATTGATTACGTGGCTAAAAAATACGGAAGCGATCGCGTCGCGCAAATCATCACCTTTAACCGCATGACCTCGAAAGCGGTACTCAAAGATGTGGCCCGCGTTCTCGATATTAGCTACGGCGAAGCAGATAAGTGGGCCAAAACGATTCCCGTTTCTCGGGGGAAACCGGAAAAATTGAAAGTGATGATCTCCGAAGAGACTCCCGAACCCGAGTTCCACAAAGCCTACGTTAATAATATCCCTCTCACCAGCAAAGAAGGCATCAACGTCGCCACGTTTCGCGAGTGGTTAGACATGGCCATTCGCATCGAAGGAACCAACAAAACCTTCGGCGTTCATGCGGCGGGTGTGGTCATTTCTGCCCAACCCCTCGATGAAATTGTGCCGCTACAGCGCAATAACGAAGGCTGGGTGATTACTCAATATTTCATGGAAGATTTAGAATCTCTAGGTCTGCTAAAAATGGACTTTTTGGGATTAAAGAATCTGACCATGATTCAAAAAACCCTCGACTTGGTAGAAAAGAACCGAGGACAAGCGATCGATCCTGACGATCTTGCCTTCCACGAGCGCAAAGCACAAGAAATCGTCGCCAAAACAGGAGAAAATCGCCTTCCTGAAGACATCCAGAAAACCTATCAAATTCTCGCTGATGGTAACTTAGAAGGCATTTTTCAGTTAGAATCGTCGGGGATGCGTCAGGTGGTGCGCGGCCTAAAACCATC
>CAKZKB010000541.1 GCA_937121005.1 uncultured cyanobacterium
GCAACCAAAGCCGGGGATCCTCGGAAGTGGAAATCACGGGCGATCGCACCATTGTTGGACTGGTGGCCCAGCTTAAAGAAATGGTCAACATTCCCTTCTACTATTCCGACCAACTAGCTGGCGATCGCGCTACCAATTTCGACGACAGCACAGGCTACCGCAATTATACCTTATTAGCACTACCTTTGCTCAATGAAAAAGGTAATTTGGTGGCCGTGGTACAACTGCTTAACAAGCTCAAACAGCCTAACAACCCTAACGCTGCCCTACTCAATCGCATCGATCGCCGAGGATTCACCGAAGCGGATAAAGAGGAGTTCGATCGCTACGCCCCCGCCCTTCAGCGCATTTTAGAACGCTGCCAGTCCAGTTACAAACTCACCCAACGCTTGCAGGCTTCCGAAGCCTTGACCGAAGCCACGCGATCGCTGTCTCAAAGCAGTTTGGACTCGGAAGAAATTATCGGTCGCGTTATGGAAGCGGCGAAAAAACTCATGAACGCCGATCGCTCGACTTTATGGTTGCTCGATCGCGATAATAACCGCTTGTGGACGAAGTTAGTCCGCGAAGATGGAGCGATTTTAGAGTTGCGAGTTAACGTTGGCGAAGGCTATGCTGGCAGAGTTGCAGACATGGGAGAACCACTTAACATTCCCTTCGATTTGTACGATCGCGATGACTCGATAACTGCCAAGAATACTGACAAGAAAACGGGCTATCGTACCTGTAGCTTGCTGTGTATGCCCGTCTGGAGTCCTGAAGGCGAATTGTTGGGAGTGACGCAGTTAGTTAACAAGCGCAAACAAGGGGAATTTCCCGACTACAACCCCGCCGACTGGCCCGCCGCCCCGGAATGTTTTCAGGCCAGTTTCGACGCACAAAGTCAAAAGTATATGCAAATTTTTAACTCTCAAGTGGGAGTGGCGTTACAGAATGCCAAAAAATATGCGGCGGCGAAACAACAAGCAGAATTGCATCCCCAAAGTGTGGTCAGCCAAACTTTGGCAATGCTGCATCAAGTGATGGACGGACAGGGATTTGATGATGTTCTCGATGCCACGTTGCGATCGATTACGTTAAAATTAGGACGATCGCTGAGTGCCGATCGCACCAGCATCTTTTTGTTAGATGAAGAGAGGCAAGAATTTTGGTCGATCGTGGCTCAAGCTGACGGCGACGGTACGCTAGAAATTCGCGTTCCGGCAAATAAAGGCATTGTGGGAGAAGTGGCAGCGACGAAAGCAACCATCGATATTCCCTTCGATTTCTACGACGATCCGCGATCGGTAACTGCCAAAGAACACGACAGGAAAAATCGCTATCGCACTTATACCATGCTGGCGATGCCATTGTTGAGCGATCGCGGTAATTTAATTGCAGTGGTGCAACTGATTAACAAAGTCAAAAGAGATGCCGATCCCACCGCCGCTTTAGATGCGCGGATCGATCGCGGTGGCTTTGTTAAAACCGACGAAGACAAGTTTGCAGAAAACGCACCTTTGCTGCAAATGATTTTAGAAAGTTTTCGATCGTACCATCGGACTGCCCGAGGTCAGCGAGTGGCGGCGGCGTTGATGGCTGCAACGCGATCGATCGGCCAAGAAAGTACCCAAATTGAAGAGGTTTTGCAGCGTGTTATGGAAGCAGCGAAAAAACTTATGAATGCCGATCGATCTACGCTGTGGTTAATCGATCGCGACAGTGACGAACTGTGGACAAAAGTCCCCGTCGGCAATGGTTCTTTACAAGAAATTCGTGTTAAAATTGGTCAAGGATACGCTGGAGAAGTGGCCGAGACGGGGAAACCGATTAACATTCCCTTCGATTTGTACGATCGCCCCGGTTCGGAAACTGCGAGAAAAACCGACAGCAAAACAGGCTATCGTACCTGTAGTTTACTCTGTATGCCCGTTCGCAGTCCCGACGGCGATTTGTTGGGGGTGACGCAGTTGGTGAACAAGAAAAAAGATGAAGAAAACGAAGACTTTCCGCGCTACGACGGGGAAGTTCCCGACAATTTCTGTATCAGTTTTGACGACAGCGACGAAAAATATATGCAGATTTTCAACAATCAAGCGGGGGTGATTTTACAAAATACGGAACTCTTGAAAGCGGTTCGCCAGCAAGAACAGAGTTTGCGCCAGCAAGTGGAACAATGAAACTTGTAGGGGTGATACCAATTTCCAGAATTAATACAACATAAGGGAATCTAGATGTAGGGGCGAATGGCATTCGCCCAATCCGAAGTGTAGCACTGTTTGCGGAAAATGGTATGAATGGTATTTGCCCCGCGCTCGGTATTGCCATGTTGTTCTTTTTGTGGTAAAGTCATCAGCAAGTCAATTGAGTAGTGCTAAAATGTGGTACAATGGCAGAAGGTTCTCCCTATAGTCCCGATGAAGACAAACTCTCCCAGCTGTCTCGCTCAGATCCACCTAGTGAAATTGCTCGATCGAGCCAGTTGCGATCGGAATTAGATCGAATTCGCAATAACTTAATAGAACGGATTGAAAAGGCTAAAGATTCGGGCGAACTTCGGGAACTTGTGCAAATTTGGGACGATCTGAATGGTCAGGAACTCAAAGAAATTCAAATCAAGCACGCCAGAGATCGGTTACAATTAGATCCAAGGCGAGAAACGATTAAGGAGGTTCGCACGACGATCGCTAGCACAATTATATTTGGTGCTGGTTTATTTCTAACAATCGGCTCCAGCGCTCCTTTACTTGGTTCATTTTTAATTATTTTGGGTGCAGCCAAGCCATTAGAAATATCCATAAGTGAAATGTCCGGATTGCTAGAAAGTTTCGCTAATTCCGTAACAAAGTTATGGAATTTGGAAAATCGGAGAGATAAAAAATTACCACCAAATGACCGAGATGAGGATTAATTAGCCATGCAAGACAAAGACGAAAACAAAACCCGTAATGCTGCTTGGGAACAGTACAAACTCGACAAGCGTTATAAATTTTTGACGGGAATTTACTTGTCGGCGATCGCGATCGGTTTAATTTTCCTAATAGTTTTTACTAGCGCTTCCCAAGACGTTAAACAGGTTTTAGTGGCTATTATTGCCATGTTAGTCTTAGTTGCATTGGATGCTTTCAAGCAGTGCACGAGCAATTCTGAATCTAACGTTTTCATTGGTGAATATGTTTTCTACGATAATCGTCGTATCAATGACGCTCGTACTATCAACAACTATACTGGAGATATTTACCACAATTCTGTAGAAACCGTTACCGAGTTACAACGAATAGTAAATGAGGAAGAGGCATCATATCTAAAAAATTTACCTGTTGAAACGGTAGCCGTTTTGGAAGAACCCGAGAAGCAGAAGGTGGCAGAAAAAGCAATTGAGCGAATTGAAAGCAACTCTGCTTTCAAACAAAGGCTAATTACTGCACTCAAAGCTGGTGCATTTGAAGCTATGCTTCCTAATCCTATACTAGATATAGTTCTAGCAACTATAGAAGGCTGGAAGGATGTAGATTCAACCGAGCGCTCTTCCCCACTATCCCAAAACCGCGATCGTGAATCAGTCTCATCTCGTTTCGACTAAACCACCTCATCGTAGAGAACCAGCAGGAGAACGCGCAAGACTTCAGGATCCACGATCGCACCTAGAAACTGCCCAAACTTTCCCTCAGCTTAGCGCAATTTGGGGGCGATGAGGTGCTATGGTGTTATTATCCGCTCAATTTCCTGTAAAACATCTGCCAGCGTCGGTGCATTTGAGGATACAACGCGATCGCCTTCATGTTTGTGATGGGGGAAATTGGCAAGGTTCAGCTTCTGGTGATGTTCCACATTCGTCCCAAAACAGTCTAGCGGTGCGACGCGAAACAACACTTGTCCTTTCCTTTAATGTTTTTTTCAGGACAATTCTAGCCGCGAGAAAATTACCCGATCCCAAATGTGGAAGTGGGGCAGCGAGACTAGGTAATGCCTTCGGCAATGTCGGTTAACAATTCTTTCCATTCTAGCCAACTCAATCCTCCGCGATCGTTTCCCAGGCGAACAATAATAATTTTTCGATCGGGATTGATATAAATAAACTGTCCGCGTACCCCCTCTGCGCGAAAATCGCCATAAATTTCCGACATCAGCCACCATCCATATTGATAATGAGGCAGACTGCCTTCGGTTGTATCAATTCTTGTTGACTGGATAACCCAATCGTGAGGAACGATTGTCGTGCCATTCCAATTTCCACCGTACAGGTATAAGCGACCGAATTTGGCTAAATCTCGTGCAGTGGCGCTGATACAGCACCAGGTCTTTTCTAATCCATCCGGGGATCGATCGATGCTCCACAGGGCATCCGATTCCATTCCCAGAGGTGTCCATATTTTTTCTTGCATATAGTCGGATATTGTCAAAGGCGATAAAGCTCGATCTAATACCAGAGCTAGCAAGGCATTATCTACTGACTTGTAAAGAAAAGTCGTACCGGGTTGTTGTTTTAGGCGGAGACTTAGTAATTCTTTCTCAATGTTGTCTGTATAAGACAATCGAGCCTGCTTGCCAAAAGGATTGTCTAACAAACCGCGATCTGCGTATGTCGTTCCTGATGTCATTTGTAGGAGATGTTTCAATTTCACTTGTTTGAATCCTCGATCGGCAAGTTCTGGAATATAATCCGTTATTGGCTGTTCGAGCGATCGAATAACTCCCTCCTCAATTGCAATCCCCACTAAAGCCGAAAAGATAGCTTTAGTTACAGAAAAAGACATGGAGATAGAATTAGAAGTGCGGCCATCAAAATATTTTTCGTAAATAAGAACGTCATCTTTAATTGCGAGAAACGCGATCGTATTTGTAGACTGCAAGAATTGATTCAGAGGGATTTTGCGATTTTCCTTAATCCGAACGAACCGGGGAAGGCGAGACGGATCGATAGCCTCGCGGAATTGAAAAGGTTTTGGACTTGCTTGCAGTCTTCGGTTCGGGAAAATTTTGTAGTCGTCGATATCGCCACAATTATAAAACACAATCTTTCTTAAGGTCGGATCGATTGCGATCGCTCCCCCAAAAACCGCGATGGAAATTGCCAAAGCAAACAGAATAATTCGTTTCAATCGACCCGCATCGGGGCAGAATAACTGTTTCATAAATTCTTTGCTGCAATCGTTCGTTCTCGTCTATAATTTGCAAAACCGCAATCCCAATAAATATCCGATCGCACTTCCGGCTTGGCTGTATTGTTGATTTGAGGTCAGGATTCAGGTATTCTGTGGTAAACGGGTGTAGAAACCCGGTTTTTCGCGTATAGTCAGACAGAATCCGGTTTCTTCTTTCAAAAACCGGGTTTGGTGTGTACTACCTGAATGCTGGCGATTTGAGCTTGCGCCCGTTCCTGTCATTGTTATAAACTCATTTTACCATTCTATCCCGCAATTCCTTCAGGACTCGTTCTCCATCCATCAATTCTACCTCACCTCGATCGACCGAGCGCAGCGCCTGCTGAATGCGGCGGGCGCTGATCCGAACGATCTCGTCGGGGTCGCGCGCGTCGCCCTCGATCCCGGCGAGCACCTGCCCG
>CAKZKB010000542.1 GCA_937121005.1 uncultured cyanobacterium
GGGACTCTCCGACCATTCTAAGGCCCCTTTGCGCCAAGCGTACACCAGTGCAACGACGAGAATGACGACGAAAATGAGGGCTTCGATAAATGCCAGTACGCCGAGTTTGTGAAACGCCACCGCCCAAGGGTAGAGAAATACGGTCTCTACGTCAAAGACGACGAAGACGAGGGCGAACATATAATAACGAATGTTGAACTGGATCCACGCGCCGCCGATGGGTTCCATCCCGGACTCGTAGGTGAGGTTGCGATCGTAGCCTTGCGGTTTGGGGGCCAGTAGCTTGTTGGCTGTCAGGGCGACAATGGGGACTAAGCTACAGACGATCAGGAACCCCAGTACATATTCGTAACCGTTGAGGACAAACACAATAAGGGCTAGGGGGGGTAAGTGTTACTTAGCTTTACATTTTAGCCAGACCCGAGACAGAACTCAAGCGTTGCCTCGGAAAAGATGCCACGCGGTACGCCGATCGCGCTACAATCTGGAAGACTCCCCCGGCCTGCCACCCATCGATGAAACTCGAAGAACTCCGACAATGGGCCAAGTCCCAAACCAACCAGACCGCCGAACCGGAGGTGCGTCCCGATATCGGCCGCGCCGTGCTCGAGTTGGTGGACGAGTTCGATCGCCTCGATCGGCAGTTGCGATCGCTGCAACGCTACAGTTCTAGCTTGCGCGGCGATCGCGACTAAACGGGTTTGGTACAGAAGTAAATATTCTCTTGGGGCGAAATCCGATACTTGTCGATTTCTTCTGGTTTTAGCTGGCTGGCGTAGTTATCGACGTTAACCTCAAAGCCTGCGGCTCGCAAGCGGTCTGCGTAGTCTTTTCCGTACATCCGCACGTGATCTTTCTGTCCGAACAGGCGTTCTCGTTCTTGCGGATCGGTGATGCTGGGGTCTTCAAAGGTGTCGCGACTGAGGTCGAGGGGCACTTGCAAAATTGCCCAGCCTCCAGGGACGAGGACTCGCAACAATTCTGTCATGGCGGTGCGATCGTCGGGAATATGTTCGAGGACGTGGTTGCACAAAATGGCATCGAAGGTGTTGTCCTCGAAGGGCATATCGGTGATATCTACTTTCTCCATGGCCCATTCTGCCATCAAATCGGCACTCACGTAGTCGAGACCGGGCACTTGCTTAAACTGCTCTTGGAACCAGGGTTCGGGGGCCATATGCAGCAGTTTTAGGGGTTTGTCAAATAAATTGGTGCGATTTTTCAGGTACAACCATAACAGGCGATGGCGCTCTAGGGATCCGCACTGGGGACACAGAACGTTCGGACGGGGGATGACTCCGTAGGTGAGAAAGCGATCGAAATGTCCGCCGCAGCAGGGACACTCGAAGCGATCGCCGCGATTCGACCAAATTTGCCACTGACGCTCGAGCTCGTCAGTCAAATGGCGTACTTTCATGGCAGTCCCCCGCAGAGACGATCGCACTCCTGCCGGGATCGTTGCTTTGGCTACGGATTTTAACGCGCTCATAATACTCCCCTATCTTCGAGTCGGCCGTACAGATTCACTGACGACTTATTTTAGCAAATCGATGTCGTCGATCGGGGGATCTCCGTCACAACCGGCCGAGGGCAACGGTGCTAGAATGAATACCATCTTGCTAAAATTGAAGGCGATCGCGACGGCCATGAATACTTTATAAGAGATTGCAGGGACAATTCGCCGATCGCCCCTACAACCGCAAGACGTTTAATCCTCGTAAATCCGCGCTTCTCGAGCTTCGGGATTTTCTTCGCAATAGGCTTCAAACGCCGTTTTTTGAGGTTTTGCAGCCCGTTGGTGCGCGGCTTCGGCTTCGAGTTCTTCTACCACGTCCCAAGCAGCCGCGCATTCTTTCGATGTTGCACCTTTTTGAGAGCAAACTTGGCGTGCTTCCTCGATCGCTGCTTGAATGCGATCGCTGAGCAGAACGGCTTTGGGGTTCTCGACAAAATCGCTTTTGCTGAGGATGTCTGTCACGGAAATTACACCTAACAAGGTATCTTTAATGACCGGAGCCCGACGAATCCCCGTATTGGCAAACAAACGCGCCACGTATTCAACACCGAGGTCGGGGTTGACAACGATGCAGGGTTTGGTCATAATTTCGTAGACGCGCATCTGTTTGGGATCGATGCCGTAGGCGGCAACTTTATAAATAATGTCGGTCTCGGTGACAATTCCATAGGCATCACCATCGGAGCGGCGATCGACAATCAGCGATCGCAGTCCTTTTTGCTTGATCAATTTGACGGCTTCGGCAACGGTTGCCGATCCGCGAATGGTAACGACATCTTTAGTCATTACATCTGCTGCTTTCATCATTTCTTTTCCTCCTCTAGATTGACGGCGTTTGGAGAGCGTTACTCTCGCAACCTGGTTCTATTTTCTCACACCCCGGCCCCTTTTTGGCCGCAAAATCTAAATTTAACCTAAACGCGATCGCGTAGCGTCTGCGTAGCAGAATCGCGCTGCTGTCGTACCCAGGCGCGAAATTCGCCAATTAAGTCTAAATAGTCGGCTTCGAGAGCATTGTCTAAAAACAGAGCAATATCGATGACCGAGTTCGTCGATCGAGGCTTCGTAAGTCGTCCAACTGATACCGGAGAGTTGAACTCGTTCTTCGGGGGGAGAAATCATGGCGATCGTGGAGTTGAGGAGAACGATTTCCTCAAGCATAACAGAAAAATGCGATCGAGTTTTCTGTGATTTGGGAGCGAAGCGACTGACTATTGTTACCATCGTTGGCAGTATCGTCATTTTGAATTTTGAATTTTGAATTTTGAATTCCGCGAAGCGGTTGGCGGAGGATCCCGATCGCCTGCAAAGATATTTCGGATCCACCAATGGCGTAAGTTGGCATCACTTTTTTGTCAATTCGTATCAATCCTTACCAAATTGATAGTCTCGATCGCCTACAGTGAGTCTAATTCGTCTATTTCCTGCGACTTTTCACCATGCGCCTAGAGCAGTTGCAAGCATTTTTGGCAGTTGCCGAAACGGGTAGCTTCCAAAAAGCGGCTCGCTTGTGCCAGTTAACTCAGTCTACTATCAGTCGCCAAATTCAAGGTTTGGAAGCTGAAGTCGGCATAGCTTTATTTCATCGTAACGCCCGAACTAAACTGACAGTTGGGGGCGATCGCTTGCTTCCGCACGCGAGTAAAATCTGTCGTCAATGGAGAACCGCATTAGAAGAAATTGGCGAATTGGTTGAAGGAAAACAAAGCGAATTGTGCGTGGCTGCCATTCATTCAGTTTGCGCTCACTATTTGCCCCCGGTACTGCAACAATTTTGCCAGCAACGCGCCGAA
>CAKZKB010000543.1 GCA_937121005.1 uncultured cyanobacterium
ACCGCCGCAATTTCAGGAGTGGTGACGACGACGGCTTCTTTCGCCCCCGCGACGGCATTTTGAAATCCGGTTTCGATGCCCGCTGGGGAATCAATTAAAATATAGTCGCACAGCTTAGCCACTTCGCCGATTAACTTTTTCATTTGCTCGGCAGTGACGGCATCTTTCATGCGATTTTGCGCCGCCGGGAGTAGGGAGAGGTTGGGTTGGCGCTTGTCGCGGACTAAGGCTTGTTCGAGGCGACATTCTCCGGCGATCGCTTCGAGGGCAGTATAGACGATGCGATTTTCTAGCCCTAACAACAAATCTAGATTTCGCAACCCGAAGTCAGCATCGACGAGGACGACTTTGCGCCCGTTGCGAGCCAAAGCCATGCCTAGATTTGCGGTGCAGGTGGTTTTTCCGACCCCGCCTTTGCCCGAGGTGACGACGATGATGCGAGCCATGCCTATTTTGCAGTTGAGAGTGTCAGTTCGATTTTAATTTATCGCCTTTCTTAACGAACTCGTTGGCTCGTCGGATGCGAATCCCGCTAGCTGTAGTGTAGGCCACTTCGGGATGAAAGCGATCGGGGGCAGCCGGAGCCCGCGCCACAGCGTCGGCGATGCGCAGCTGAGTCGGCTCCATTTGCAGTGCCATGATAACGCAGCGCGAGTTGCCGTTGGCTCCGGCATGGGCCAAACCGCGCAAGCGTCCCCAAACAAGGATATCCCCATGGGCGATCGCGGAACCGCCGGGGTTGATGTCGCCGACGACGACGATCGTCCCTGGATGGCGCACTTCCGTACCGGAACGAATGGTGGTTTCCAGGTACAGGGGATCGGCAAATTCGGGGGCTGCGGTTTCGGCTTCTAAAACGGGTTGGGGCGGTTGCTGTTCGACGCTGTAGCCGCAGGTGGCAGCCGCGACGGCAGTTTGGCGGCGTTGGGTGTAGACTCGTTGCAGTTGCAGTTCGGCTTCGGAGAGGGCGGTGGCGATCGCGTCGAGTTGGCGCACGTCGAGGAGGCGATCGTCGGCCAGCAAGTGTACCGCCGCCTGGGGTTGCCAGTGGCGATCGCCCGCACTGAGGCGATGTTTGAGTTGTTGCCACAATTCTTCCCAAGTCAGAGGCGAAGCGGTGGCTTCCGTACCGGGAAGCTGCAACAGCAATCGTCCGTTATCGCTTTTGAAGTGGACTTGTGAGTTGGGAATGGTAGCGGTGGGCGCGTCTTCGCGATCGCTCATAGGTCTTGGGTTGACAACTGATAGGGGATAAAACCGCGATCGCTTTACTCTAACGTTTTTAGAGGATTAGGCACAACATTTCGGTAAGCTAAAGAAGGCGTTTGATGCGGCCTGCTTCTAGAAAACCCGCAGAGAAACCTCTAGAATGAAACAGCCCTACCGCACGGAGGAGAGCTTCCCCATAGATTGGCGATCGGCCGCATTCCGGTTAAAATCGAGGCAGAGGACGCTCCTTAAACAAAAAAAGCACGATCGCGGAGCGCCAACGCAAGTTTTTCCCCTTTTTGGTGCGATACGAGCGCGATCGGGGGTGCATCGAGCGGCGTTGGGTCGCCGCCGCTTCCACATCGGCTTCCGGCCGGTGGGGTCGAACGATTCCGTACTGATAGCAACTGCGAGGAGAACGTGACACCTCTGAAGGAAGAGATTTCGGCGATGAACATTAAAACCGATATGGATCTGGTCGAATGCCTTAGCCCCAGTGCGATGGATCAGATCATGCTTTATTTGGCATTTAGTGCCATGCGCACGAGCGGACACCGACATGGGGCCTTTCTAGATGCGGCAGCCACAGCGGCCAAATGTGCCATCTACATGACCTATCTCGAGCAGGGGCAAAACCTGCGGATGACCGGCCACCTGCACCACATCGAACCCCGGCGGGTTAAGGCGATCGTCGAGGAAGTGCGCCAAGCCCTCACCGAAGGCAAACTGTTAAAAATGCTCGGTTCCCAAGAACCGCGCTATCTGATTCAATTTCCCTACGTCTGGCTCGAACAATATCCCTGGCAACCCGGCCAGCCGCGCATTGTCGGTAACAGCCTCACCCCGGAAGAAAAACGAGCCCTAGAGCGCAAACTGCCCGCCGAGTTACCCGACGCACGCACGATTAACTCGTTTCAATTTATGGAACTGATCGAATTTTTACACGCGCGATCGCAAGAAGATTTGCCCCCCGAGCGGCGAATGCCCCTCAGCGAAGCCCTGGCCGAACACATCAAGCGCCGCCTGCTCTATTCGGGGACGGTCGCTCGCATCGACTCCCCCTGGGGAATGCCCCTCTACGCCCTGGCCCGCGCCTCCTACTCTCCCGAAGATGCCGAAGAGCGCACCTACATCATGGTCGAGGATACGGCCCGATATTTTCGCCTGATGCGCGACTGGGCGCAAAAAGCCCCCGAGACCATGCGCGTACTCGAGGAATTGGATATTCCGCGCGATCGCCTCGAAGCCGCCATGGGCGAACTCGACGAAGTGATTCGCGCCTGGGCCGATAAGTACCACCACAAGGGCGGCGACCCCATGGCGCTACAAATGGTGTTCGGCCCAAAGGAAGAGTAATTCCGAGCCGGAGAACGTCATCGACTGACGCGAACCCGACCGGATGCGTACATCACCGCTAAGGGGACAAACGGCCCGATCGAGATTAGCACTCTCGCCCTCGGGTTGCCGATCGTCCCCGCGATCGCCTATGCTTAACAATTACGGCTCCATATTATTTTGCGACCTTACCCTCTATCGTTGCCCGATCGCCGGGTACGCCAGCTAACTGCCCATGTTTGGTTTAATCGGTCATCCCACCAGCTTAGAACACGCCCAGTCTGTAGCCCAGGACATCGGTTACGAAGAATTCGCTGTGGAAGATTTAGACTTTTGGTGTTCGGCCCCGCCGCAAACGGTTGATGAGTTCACCGTCACCAGCCTCACGGGACAGACTATTACCGGCAAGTATGTCGAATCGTGTTTCTTGCCCGAAATGCTGGCCACGCGCCGGATTAAAGCGGCCACGCGCAAAATCCTTAACGCCATGGCCCACGCCCAAAAACTCGATATTAACATTACTGCTTTAGGCGGTTTTTCCTCCATTGTTTTCGAGAACTTCAATCTCAATCAAATTCAAAAAATCCGCAATATCAAACTCGATTTTCAACGCTTTACAACCGGAAATACCCACACCGCTTACGTGATTTGCCGCCAAGTCGAACAAGTCTCCCAACAGTTAGGGATCGATCTGGCAAAAGCCACTGTTGCCGTCTGTGGGGCCACAGGTGACATCGGCAGTGCAGTCTGTCGTTGGTTGAATCAAAAAACCGATGCGCGCGAATTGCTTTTAGTCGCCCGCGATCGCACTCGCCTAGAGGCCCTGCAAACCGAACTCGGTCGCGGCAAAATCATGGGCATGGATGAAGCCCTACCCCAAGCCGATATTATTGTTTGGGTGGCGAGTATGCCTAAAGCCGTCGAAATCAAGCTCGAAACTCTCAAAAAACCCTCCTTGCTGATTGATGGTGGCTATCCCAAAAATCTCTCGTCAAAAGTCAAACATCCTGATGTGCGGGTTCTCAAAGGTGGGATTGTCGAGCACTCATTAGACATTAGCTGGAAAATCATGCAGCTGGTGAACATGGATGTTCCTGCCCGCCAACTGTTTGCCTGCTTCGCCGAATCCATGCTGTTGGAATTTGAAAAGTGGTACACGAATTTTTCGTGGGGTCGCAATCAAATTACCGTAGAAAAAATGGAGCAAATTGGCGCAGTCTCCGTGAAGCACGGTTTTCGCCCCTTGCTGTCGTTTGAATAGGGATTAGGTGTTAGGGATTAGGGATTAGGTGTTAGGGATTAAGGATGAGAATCTCAAACAGAGGAGTGTGTCTTCTCCTTGAATTTCCCCTAAAACCTAGAACCTAAAACCTAGAACCTAAAACCTAAAACCTAAGTTATGAAAAAGCCACCGTTACTGTTAGACTTCGAGAAACCCCTAGCCGAATTGGAAGAGCGGATCCAACAAATTCGCGATCTGGCCGTAGAAAGCGGCGAGAACGCGAACGTTTCCGATCGCATTCGCGATTTGGAAGCCCGCGCCACCCAACTGCGGCGGGATATTTTCAAAAGTCTGTCGCCCTCGCAACGGTTGCAACTGGCCCGCCATCCCCGCCGCCCGAGTACCCTGGACTATATCCAAGCGATCGCCGATGACTGGATGGAACTGCACGGCGATCGCGGCGGTAGCGACGATCCGGCCCTGGTGGGGGGCATTGCCCGGTTTGCGGGGCGATCGGTGGTGATGTTAGGACACCAAAAAGGACGCGATACCAAAGATAACGTGGCCCGCAACTTCGGCATGGCTTCGCCGGGGGGCTACCGCAAAGCCCTACGGTTGATGGAACACGCCCATCGCTTCGGGATGCCGATTTTGACCTTTATCGATACCCCTGGGGCCTGGGCGGGGGTCGAGGCCGAACATTTGGGACAAGGAGAAGCGATCGCCCGCAACCTGCGCGAAATGTTTCGCTTCAACGTACCCGTGATTTGTACCACCATTGGCGAAGGCGGATCGGGCGGTGCGTTGGGCATTGGAGTCGGCGATCGCCTGTTGATGTTCGAGCACGCCGTCTACACCGTCGCCACCCCGGAAGCCTGCGCCGCCATTCTCTGGAAAGATGCCAGCAAAGCCCCACAAGCCGCCGAAGCCCTGCGGATCACCGCTTGGGATCTCAAAGAACTCGGCATCCTCGATCGCCTGCTTCCCGAACCCCCAGGGGGCGTACATTCCGATCCCGTTGGCGGGGCCAATATCTTGAAAGCGGCACTCACTGAAGAACTCGAAGCCTTGCTAGGGATGACTTCCGAACAACGCTGCCAACTGCGCTATCAAAAGTTCCGCCACATCGGGATGTTTTTAGAAGGGGCAACACCGAGTAGTAACGGCCGTTTGTAATCTCGGATCGATTCCTTCTCAGAGA
>CAKZKB010000544.1 GCA_937121005.1 uncultured cyanobacterium
TGTCAGTATTCAAGTTAGCATCGAAATTCTCTCTGAACTCCTTTTCAAGTATCCTAGCATAGGCTGGCATAGAAACCCGGTTTCTTGCGTATTGCCAGACAAGACTCGAGTTTTTCCTTTCAGAAACCGGGTTTCTTGTGTAACCTGATACCGATCTCTAGGTATTGCTCATTGCTCATTGCTCATTGTTCATTGATATGATTCCTTTACTGAAAGATCCCGATCGCCTAGAACGTCGCCTCAAGGAAATTCCCGCCGAACCGGGAGTGTATTTGATGCGCGACGATCGCGATAGCATTTTATACGTGGGAAAGTCGAAGAAACTGCGATCGCGGGTGCGATCCTATTTTCGAGATCGTCACGATCTCTCCCCTCGCATTGACTTAATGGTGCATCAGGTTTGCGATATCGAGTTCATCGTCACCGATACCGAAGCCGAAGCCTTGGCCCTAGAAGATAACCTAATCAAACAGCACCAACCCCATTTTAACATTCTCCTCAAGGATGACAAAAAATATCCTTATCTGTGCATCACTTGGTCGCAAGAATATCCGCGTATCTTTATCACCCGCAAGCGCAATTTAGGCAAGCGGGGCGATCGCTATTACGGCCCCTACGTGGACACGGGTTTGTTGCGGCGAACGCTACATTTAGTAAAGCGCATTTTCCCTCTACGCCAGCGTCCCCAACCATTGTTTAAAGATCGGCCTTGTTTGAACTACGATATCGGTCGCTGTCCCGGTGTTTGCCAACAGTTAATCTCTCCAGAAGACTATCGACAAATTGTCCAAAAAGTGGCTATGGTGTTTCAAGGTCGCACTGGAGAACTCATTGATATTTTAACCCAACAAATGCAAAAGGCGGCCGAGGAGTTAAAATTTGAAACGGCGGCGAAACTGCGCGATCGCATTGAAGGGTTGAAAGCGTTAAGCGAAGGACAAAAAGTCTCGCTTCCCGACGATCGCGTCTCTCGGGATGCCATTGCACTGGCCATGGACGATCGTCAAGCCTGCGTGCAACTGTTTCAAATTCGGGCTGGAAAATTAGTCGGACGGTTGGGATTTACCGCGCAAGTTAACAATAATGCTATCGACTCAGAAAGCGATCGCGGGGCAATTTTGCAGCGTGTCCTCGAAGAACATTATCAAACCGTCGATAACGTAGAGATTCCTTCGGAGATTGCGGTACAATCGGACTTACCCGAAAGCGAAATGCTGGCCAACTGGTTGAGCGATCGTCGGGGGCGCAAAGTCGAAATCGTCGTCCCCCAACGCCAAAGCAAAGCCGAATTAATTAGCATGGTAGAACGCAATGCAGGCTACGAACTCGAACGATTGAAACGATTGAGCGATCGTAACGCTCGATCCATGCAAGATCTGGCCGAACTTCTCGATTTGCCCGAGTTGCCGCACCGACTGGAATGTTACGATATTTCTCACGTGCAAGGTTCCGACGCAGTGGCTTCGCGAGTCGTTTTTATTGAGGGAATGCCTGCCAAACAACACTACCGCCATTATAAAATCAAGAACCCTAAAGTGCAAGCGGGACATTCTGACGACTTTGCCAGTCTTGCCGAAGTCATTCGCCGCCGCTTCAAAACCCTAAATGACAAACCCGATCTCGTGGTTATCGACGGGGGCAAAGGTCAACTCTCGGCGGTGGTGAGCGTCTTGCGAGAACTGGATTTACTCGAGGAGATCCGCGTCATTAGTTTGGCGAAGCAGCGAGAAGAAATTTTTCTCCCCGGCGAGTCGTTGCCCTTAGAGAGCGATCGCGAACAACCGGGAGTACAACTGTTACGAAGACTGCGAGACGAAGCCCACCGCTTCGCTGTCACTTTCCACCGCAACCGCCGCACTCAACGAATGCGACGATCGCGCCTCGATGAAATTCCCGGACTGGGTTTGCACCGCCAAAAACAACTTCTAGCCCATTTTCGCTCTATCGATTATATCCGCATTGCCACGCCCGAACAACTAGCGGAAGTATCGGGCATCGGGCCGCAATTGGCACGGCAAATTTACGATTATTTTCATCCAGCCGAAGCGCAAGCTACACACAGCGCGATCGCGTCGAAAACGGGGGAATCGAACTGATGCGAATTTCTATAACTGTGGCTTTTTTGGAGAAAAGGAGCTACAATAAAACTATCGCTCTGAGTTGACAGGGAGTCAAAACGATGGGACACTTGGTTATACCCAATTTCCAAAACCAAAAGATGGGCAAAGTTTCCACGCAATTAACACTGACAAATCGTGCCGATCGCATTCGTGCCGAGTCAGGCGATATTGATTTTTGCAACGTGCGATCGACGACAGTTGAAAATGCCGTTGTCGATACAGGGGCGACGCTGTTATGCTTGCCGAAAGGGGTTATCGATCGCCTGGGATTGACCTTCGATCGAGACGTTCCCGTCACCACAGCAACCGGAGTCAAAACGGCCCGAATTTTTCGCGATGTCGAACTGACGATCGGCGATCGCACTGGAACCTTTGACTGCTTGGAACTTCCCGGCGGAACCGACGTTTTGTTAGGGGTAACGCCGATGGAAATTTTGGGACTCGAACCCGATCTACAAAACCAATGTCTGCGGGAGTTGCCAACCAACTTCGATCGCACCTACCTCAGTGCGCTATAATCAGAAATGACATTTATCGTCATGGAGCCATGTTGCCCGCAATGACTTCTCTCAAACAGAAGATAGGCTACCTGCCAGAAGTAAGTCACGTTGAAAAATACAACCTTTTACAAAAAGGACGGTTCTATCTCGCTCGATTGTTACGGTATTTAGACCACCCGCAGCTTTCCGAGGAAAACAAACCCTTTGTGTTTGGTATTGGTTTGAGTAAAACGGGAACGACCAGTTTAGCGGAGGCTTTGAACATTTTAGGCTATAAATGCGACCACTGGCATTATTGTAAAGATATTCTAAGATACGAAAACGATCGCCTATTGGTCAACTGCAATAAACTATTAGGGCCGTTTAATGCTTATACGGATACGCCTGTGGCTCGAGTGTATCAACTACTCGATAGTGCTTTTCCGGGATCTAAATTCGTGCTGACGGTACGCGACGAACACTCCTGGTTTGAATCTCTGCTGAAATGGAAAGGGGATAAAGGAGATCGACATTCTACCAAAGGTATCTCCGATTTTCTGCATCAGGATCTATACGGTTCTGCTGTTCCCGATCGCGATACCAATATTGCTGCATTTTGCCAGTATAACGACTCGGTTCGGGAACATTTCAAGGATCGTCCCGGCGATTTGTTAGTGATGAATATTACCACTGGCGACGGTTGGGAAACGTTGTGTCCTTTTCTCGGTGAAACTGTTCCCGAGGTTCCGTTTCCCAAGAAAAATGTTTCTGTGGGAGAGCAGTAGCGATACAGTCTTTAGAAAGATGGCCTCGGTGGATAGTCCCAGAATCGCCCAATCTCAGTCGATCTTCGATGCGAATTCGACATCTTCGTAAACTTCTGCTATATTTGCTGACAAAGTGACGCTTTCAAAGGCGATCGCGCCATCAGTTTCGTAATGTTGTAATTCCCAGCGATCGCTTCACGATTCGATTCTGACGATCGCCTTCACTTCAGCCAGGGATACATTCAAAACTTCAGCAATTTGTTCGGCGTTGAGTCCCATATTCGCCAGACGAGAAATCGCTTCTCGTTGCGATCGCTCGGCTTTTTCCGCTCGTTCTTCAGCGAGTGCAGCACGCTCCTCTCCGGTTAGCAACAAATTCCCTTCATTATCCCACCAACGCAACCAACGTTGATGTTGATTTTGGTAATTTCCCTCCCACAATCCCAATTCTACACCTAACGGGGGAATGTCGTAATGTCCGCGATCGTTCGAGGTCAATCGCTGATACGTCCCATCTTGTAAATGATACACCTCCAATGTCCCCAAACTCATGGAGAAAATGCCATAGTAAGGAATCCGCATCACTTGTTCGTAGACCCAAAATTTCCCCGGTTTGCTGTCTTTTTTCCTATTCGCGACAGCTAGGGGAGTATTGTCTCGTTCTTCCGTACCATCCCCACTAGCAAATTCCAGGACGACTAAAGGGGTAATATGTTCTTGCCAAAGGACGTAGGAACGACGATATTGACCGTTTAGAAGAGGGGGTACATTGGGAACGTAGAACCAATCTGGGGCTTCACAACCTCTTTGGGGGGGATCGGTGAGTCGCCAATAGATGCCACTATCTTGTCCGATCGCATACTGTCCATCTGGATGTCGCTTTTGTAGCACAGTTCCGATAGAGTCGGTGAGGATAATACTTTGTGGGTGTTCTTGGAAGTTTTTCACAAACGTACCATCCTCTTCCGGTAATTCCGTGTGGTCGGGCAGTTGGGTTGGTAAACTTACCGATCGAGTCATAGCTTTTCTGAATACCGCAATTGTACGATCGTAGCACGAGAGATGGGATCGGGGAAGGGCGATCGGGCAATTTGTTCGACACCGCTAAACCTCAGTTGACCTTCGATACCAATTCTACATCTTCGTAAACTTCTGCCATATTTGCTGACAAATTGATACTCTCAAAGGCGATCGCGCCATCAGTTTCGTAACGTTGTAACTCCCAGCGATCGCCATCCTTACGTCGATAGCACTCAATTTGACGGCGATCGCAACTGACAAGAACGTATTCCCGTAAAGTATCGATGGTGCGGTAGTCCGCAAACTTTGCACCTCGGTCAAATGCTGCTGTTGCGGGTGAAAGCACTTCAACGATTAATGACGGATAGCGAATAAAATCGACATTGGGATTGCGATCGCGATCGTCGCAAGTGACAACAACATCGGGATAGTAATACGCATCCGTCGTTTCGAGGCGAACTTTCATATTTTCTACAAAAGCGCGACACGACGACCCGCGCAAGTGCGATCGCAGACGAGCAAAAATGTTTCCTGTCACAATATTATGAACTTGGGTTCCCCCCGCCATGGCCCAAACTTTTCCCCGGCGATACTCGTGCTTGATGGAACTGATTCGTTCGCCTTCCAAGTAGTCTTTTGGTGAAATGTAGAGATGGTCTGGGTTGGCAATCATCAAAAAACACACTCCAATTCTACGATCGTTGCATCGCTATTAATTCCCATCTCGGAACATATCGCGCAGCGAGTTCCACAAGTCGCGCAAAATTAAGCGGATTTGACGTTCTTTGCGAGCTAAGGCTGTCCCCGCCTCGTTCATTTTCGACTCGAACTCCTCCTGTTTCTGACGAACCCGATCGTCCCCAGATTCCGCCTTTTCTCGGGCGCGATCGTACCATTGCTTCGCATCGTCTAAATGCTCCTGCAACTCCTCAGAAGTCTGACCGTAACGCGCCTTGAGATTCGCACGCGCGATCGCCAATTGTGCCTTTAGTTGAGCGTAACGCTTGCGTAACAACGCCGCTTCCTCCGTTTCTTGAAACGAATCGATCGCCTTTTCGACGGCCGACTTCACCTCGGCCGACTTATCCTTTACCGTATCTTTGAGTTCCGAAAGAATCCCCTCCACTTCCGATTCTAACTCCTGTTCCTCGGTGTCGATGCGATTTTCAATGTCTTGAACCTCCGCTTCTGCTTGCGCGATCGCCTTGCGTTTGGCCTCGCTTGCGCCCTCGATCGCCCCTTCAACAGACGCAGCCACATCGTCCTCAAAATCCTCTTCTTTTCCTTGCCAATTTTCAATGGCCGCCGAGACCGCATCCCTCACCGCCTCGCGAATTTCCTTCGATCCCGCCTTCAGTTCCACCGTCGTTTGGGCCACGGCTTCGCGGACGATATCGCGAATTTTCTGCGATCGCGCTGCACCTTCTTCTCTTACTTTTTGCAGATCGGATTTGACGCGCTCTTTCGTAGAATTAGACATAACTCCCCCTCAAGGTAGGCGATCGCGTAACATTCTCCATTCTACTCAAAAATCCTCGTCGCGATCGTCATTCTCTAGACAGAGATCTACCGATTTTAGATTTTAGATTTTGGATTTTGGATTAACTACGGGGGGGCTCGTATCCAGAATATCCTCAATCCGGTTACAACAACTCCAGATATTCCCTTATCCGCGTCATTCTAGCTTCCTAGCGACCCGGTGCGTGGGTGCTAGCTGGTTCTGAGCCTAAGTTTAGAACCACCTGGCTCCTCGCCATTTCGAGCGTCTATACCTATGGAGAGAGCGCGATCGCGTACTATTGCGAACGGAATCACCCCCTCGGTAGAGAAAACCGAACTCAATTGCGCTTACAACATAAAGATAGAGCCGCAAATTGGCCCGCATTAAACTAGCCCGTAAATCGAGGAACCATCGTGATTTTCAGTAAAATAATTGTTTCCCTACCGGGAATCGCCATTTGGCTCGCCCAAATTGGCGACCCCGACGTTCCCACGCCCGAAGATGCCGCCCTGCTGTTTGACGGCCCGCAGCTTTTTGTAGCCATCATCGTTGGCGTTTTATTTGCCTTCGCCTTTCAAATGTTGCTCACCAATTTTGGTGTGGCAATTGGTATTTCAGCCGCCGGAGGTCGTCCGTCGCGCAACAAAGATAAAGACAAAAATGACGACGGAACCAGCGTTCGCACCATTGGCGCAGCTATGGGAATCGCTACTTTAATTACAGTAGCCCTGGCTCTATTTTTCGCTTGCTTTTTAGCAGTGAAATTGAGCTTGCTGGCCGCACCGGGACTGGGGGCGATCGCGGG